>JBDTTC010000099.1:0-20006 GCA_039930825.1 Arenimonas sp. | reverse complement strand
GACGCCGCTCCCACGATTGTTTTCCGGCTAGACTAGCGCTATGTTTTCTTTCCTGAAACCCGACAAGCCTGTCAGCAGCATCGAGCTGTGGCCTGTGGTTTTAACATCGGGCGAGGCGGTGGAAATACGCTGCGTTCACGATGCACGTGCGCGCCGCCTTCGGCTTATCGTTAACGAAAAAGGCGTGCGGCTGACGATACCCAAACGTTGTTCGGATCGATTAGCTCGTCAGTTTCTTGCTGAAAATACTGCATGGCTGGAATCACAATGGAACAATCGCCCGCATCTTCAGCGTAACTCCGACCTGCAGCTCCATGCCGACGAAACCGTTTTATTGCGCGGCTCCTCATTACCGGTGCGGTGGAACGAAGCGAAATTTGCCCAAGTAAGTTTGCAGGACGAAAAAATTGTTATCGCACTGCCGGCAAAAGCCGGCTTGCCACAAGCCAAGCGTGCACTGAAAGAATTCTATTTGCAGGAAGCTCGCAAGGATATCGGCACATGGATGCCGAAATATCTACCGGCATTTCCGACCGCACCCTTGGCTATTAAAGTGCGCGCCTTATCATCGTTATGGGGCTCGTTGAGCCCGGGCGATGGCTTGCTGCTGGATTTGTCATTGGTACTCGGCAAGCCATCGGCATTCGAATACGTACTGGTACACGAGTTGTGTCATCTTGTGCATCGCAATCATTCACGCAGTTTCTGGCGCGAAGTTGAAAAACATTTTCCGGATTGGCGCGATGAACGCCGCTATCTGCACAGCGATGGCTTGGCACTGAAAGCGGAACTGCAGAGACTGACCAAATAGTTATCGCAGGCTGCGCGTCATGAAAACGCTGTACGTATCTTCAACATAATCGGCAAAAGGACCACAGGCTTCGAAACCGAAACCGGCGTAGAGTTTGCGTGCCGGCGCGAAGGCTTCCATCGATCCGGTTTCCAGACTAAGCCGTTCATACGATCTATGGTTCGCCTGTTCAAGCAGGTGTTTCAACAGGATCGATGCAATACCCTTGCGTAGATGCGTGCTCGCAGTCCGCATGGATTTTATTTCGCCGTGGCTCGAATCCAATTCCTTCATAGCGCAACAGCCGATCAGTTCGCCGTCTTGCCATGCACTCCAGAAAGTAATTTCGGGTTTGCGAAGTCGCTCCAGATCCAGTGCATGCACGCTCTCTGGCGGAGAATGCAGCGCCATGGAATCCAGATGTTCCTGCAGTAATGCGGCAATCTCGGCACCGCATAAATCATCCAGGTGAATTTCGATCCCTGATGTATTCATCATGCTATTTCCAAACCTGGACGCATTATTCCGACTCAGCGATTTCTTCCCAGCTCCAGGAAAAAACTACCTTCGCCACCTTCACGTGCACCATAACCAATCAGGAAGCGCCCGAGCCACGAATCAAAACCGAAATAGGCGCTACCATGCAGTTCCTGTCTATGCGGCGTAGTATCGTTCCAAAGATCAGCATATTCGATAGTTCCACCCACGATGGCCGGACGATTCAGAACCCGCCCCAGTTCATAGGTATAGCCGACAAAACCAAGCGCGTAATTGGCGACAAATAATTCATTCGGACGATAGCCCGGCAAACGCGTGACACCGCCGAGACGATAGTAGTTCTGCAACAAGGGTGTTCCCGAACTCGTGTCGTGGTAACGCAGACCGGCGTAACCGGAATGCGCGCCGATTGCATGCGCATAGATCAAATCGAAATTGAACTGGCTGAAATTATTGTCGGAACCCAGTGCTTCGCGACCAAAGGTTTGTCCCACCGATGCAAAAGTGCCGCTGCGTGGTAGTTGAAAACTGTCAAGACGATCAAAGGTCACGTTCCAATAAGCTTCGCCAACCTCGAAATCATTATCGGGAATTACGGTGGTGCCGATTAACAGATTGGCTTCACCAGTGCGTCGGCGCACGCCGAGGCTTACCGCACCATAATTTCCAAATTCACGACCGGCGTAAATGTCCAGGCCCCAACTGGGTAGTTCAAATTGTGCGACGCGATTGCCATTACTGCCAAAATAATTCAGTTGCGGGTTTTCGAAACCTCCCTTGACGCCTGCAAAATAACGACCCTCGACATCCAGCGGCTGGAAATATTCCCCGAACAGCGAAGGCTCGCTGCCGATTTGCGCCAGCAATCTGACTTCACCGCCCAATTCGTTGATCGGGTTGCGGAGAATGCCGGCGCGTACGTTGAAAATAAAATCGCCGCGAAAATCCGAATAAGTGTTGACGCCGGTTTCGAGATAATTGGGGCCAAAACTTTGCGGCTTTATATCGATAACCAGACCGCTTTTTCCGTTTTCCTCGACCATATCGTAGGTCACGCTATCGAGTGTGCCTAGGCCATAAACGCGTTTCACTGCTGCTTCAATTTTGTCCACATTGAAGCGCTGATTGGTCGTGATATCGAGCCGTGCCAATAACACTTCATTGGAATAGCGGGTTTTGTTATTTAAGCGGACAAACTCCACCATCGGTTTTTCGCGTTCGTATTTATCGGCAGTGGCAATACGCTTCTCGTTGTTTTTATCGACGCCTGGTTTTGTCAGCACACTCAGCTGCATGTCCAGTGCTTGGACTGCCTGCTCGCCTATTTCGAGCGCGAGTTTCACTTTGTCGAAATCACCGGTACGTACTTTATCGCCCAACGCGGGTTGAATCAGGATGTCGCGCGGGCCAAGACTATCAAGCGATTTTTTGGTATTGCTGACCGTCATCAAACTACCGAGCTGATCGGCGAAACTGACGATGGAAGCATTTTCGTCCAGCGACGCCAACGGTGTGCCGACATCGACAACGATCACGATATCCGCACCCATCGCACGTGCAACATCGACCGGAACCTGATTAACTATTCCACCATCGACCAGCAATTGATCGCCGATTTTTACCGGGCGCAATACGCCGGGAATCGACATGCTGGCGCGCATCGCAATGGCGAGGTTTCCGTTTTTCAATACCGCTGCTTCACCGGTGTTGATATCGGTGGCGACCGCGCGGAATGGAATTACCAGTTGATCAAAATTTCCGGAGCGTGATGCTTCGTTCGACATGCGCTCAAGCAATAGCATGATACTTTCGCCTGCAAGCAAGCCCGATGTTATCTTTATTCCTTTTTTATCAATGCCCGGCTTTGCGTTTAGCAGACTCAGGTCATCATCACGTTTACGGCGGAAACTACGTTCGGGCCGATCCAGTGAATCATCGAATGTGGAAGGCCAATCCAGGGTAGTGACCATTTTTTCGATATCTTCAATCGACATTCCGGAAGCATACAAACCGCCGATCAGTGCCCCCATACTGGTGCCGGCAATGCAATCAATCGGGATTTTTCGGCGTTCCAGCTCCTTGATGACGCTGACATGGGCCAGACCGCGCGCACCACCGCCGCCAAGTACCAGACCTATGCGTGGTCTGGGATTCTGTGGATCCTGTTTTCGGCAGGCTTGGGAGTCGGCAAACGCGGATGATGGCAGTAGCACGGCGAGTAGCAATAACCATGACTTCATATTTTATTTTCCTGCAACTTTATTTTTCTTTGCGCCAATTCAATGATGCTGCCGTTTCTTCACCAGACTCGATGCTCACATCAAATCCACGGCGGATTAAATATTTCAATGTCATTACCTGGCCGGTGCCCAATAATGAAATACCGTAGCTAACAAAAAGACGCGGCGATATTTTCTTGCCTACCGAGAATACCGCGCCACCCAGCGCACGCGATTCGGTGATGCCCGCTTCGTCTAAGCCCAATTTAACACCAAGCTGCTGTGCCAGTATGTTGCCGCCCGCACTTAAGGCAAGCGCCGCTGCATCGAGTCTTTGGCTGTCGGTACTGCTTGCAGTATTCAAGGGCCGACCCAACACCAGCCATGACAAGGCTTCGGAAGCCTCCATCGCGGGCGATGAAGTAATGGTGGTTTGCGGTGAACGCGCCGTACCCTGCACACGGATACCAACGGTAACATCTTCAAAATTTCTTTCGGCAACAATATCGAGCGCCGGATTACTGATGGATGATTTTGCATACGTCAGGCGACTGCGTTTTATCGTCAAGGCCTGTCCGTAAGCGGTATAGCGGCCGCGCGCTTCAATGGTGCCGGTCGCCAGTGCCGGGCGGCCCGGCTGATCACGCACTTGCAGGCTGCCGCTGAGTTTTCCATCCAGACCAAAGCCCTTGAGTTGCACGTCACGACCAAGTTGCAGCGACACATCCGTATCGACCAGAAAGCCACCGGTTTCCGGTGCTTCACGCGGATCAAGCACAACGACATCGGAAGATACCGATACGCTTTGATCCAGGCGTTCCAGATCAATCTTCGCACTCGGCAACACGACGATTCCGGTCATTTTCAACAAGCCGTTCTGATAAACCAACTTCAGATCCGGGCTCATGTCGGCCTGCAGATTCGGCGTATTCGACACAGTAATATTTTCGCCTTTCAAGCTCAGTTGCAATGGACTGTTTTTATCGGCCAAATCCAAAGAGCCGTTGATTTGTAATTGACCTTTACCGGAGCTCAACACGCCGTTCAAGCTAGCCATGCCGCTGGGTTCGCCGCGCAAGCTAATATCACCGGCGGTAATTTTTATGCCTAATGCAGGTAACTCGGATGAAAATTGATTCAGATGCGCATCGCCACTGATATTGGGCACCGCACGATGGCCACTTAAAAGTATTTGCCCGACCAGACGGCCCTTTGGATCGGCAAGATCGGGCGACATTAATTCAAGCCAGGTCAGTTTATGCACGTCAAGATTGAGTTTTCCCTTGAGCGGCGCCGATGGATTGAATCCAGTTTGCAATTCGCCGCTGATGGAGCCTTGTTCCGGCAGCAAGGCATTCAAACGCGCTCCGATTTGCTCGCCTTGCAACTTTAAATCGAATTTCAAATTGCTGTAACTCACTACATCACGCGTTGCATCGGTATTCAACCGCAAGCCGCCGGCGGCAGACTCGATTCCAATATCGCCATTCCATGCACCGGCTTTGCTGCGGATAAAATTACCTTCCAGATTCAACACGCCATAAGGACGATAATTCTGATCCGGCATACTTTCGTTTAACCAGGGATCAAGCAGGGACAGCGGTAGTTCCCTGCCTTCGATATGGCCGGCATTGCCATTGGCGTTTGCACAAAGTTGTGCGCTGCTGCCGGTCCGCAAACAGGTTTTATCAAGCCGGACTGTACCGCCGGAAAACTGGTAGTTCGCCGGCGCCTGCAAGGTCCAGGCCTCACCAAGACGCGGTGCAAATTGCAGTGACTGCAATCTGCCTTTCCAGTTTTGACTCGCACCGGCAGCACTGATGTCGAGTTTTATTTTTCCGTAATCGAATGCAGCATCAGCTTGTGCGCGCAGATCGCTCATATTGCCGCTGAGTTGCGCTTCGAATTCCTGAAGTGCCTGACCGCTGATATTGATCGCGCTGGCACTGACGTGCATCTGTCCGTTTTTACCACTGCCTGGCAAATCGCCCTGAGCTTCGAGTTTTCCGATGCTGTCCTTGCCCCAGCGCAATTCGCTGCCGGAAAGATTCGCCCGATAATTCGGTGCATGACTCGGCCCGGAAACTTCCAGCCTGCCTTGCACGCGACCGCCACCATCGGGAGAAATATCGGCCAGGTTCAATGGCGAAAAATCAGCGGCGATATCGTAACGCTGGCCAAAACGACCACTTGCTTTCACATGGCTGGCGCCAATGCCGAGTACCAACTTGCCATCGCCATTGTTTCCATCCCAGCGCGCTTCTACATCGCCGGCCAGCGTGCGATCACGCAAGCGGCCGGAAATATTTTTTATATTGGCTTCACCGACCCAAAGTTCATTGGCGTTTTTTTGCGCTTTTACGTCAATCACGCCGTTGACTGCACCAGGGAAATCCGGAAAGAAATAAGCCGGATTGAATTGATTCAAACTCGCCTGTAGTTCTGCGCCAAGATTCGGCTCCCAGAATAGTTTTCCCTTACCTAGCAATTTACCGGTCGGCGTTAGCGCGCTCAGATCATCAAGCACTAATTGTTTTTCGTTGCCATGACCCGTGAGTTTCACGACGGCCTTATCTTTGCCACGCAACAAAACTGCATCGCCATTGATGGTCCAGGCCGATAATTTACCGAGCACTTTCATTTCTGCGCTGCCGTTTACGGCAATGTTTTTGCTGTCCTTGCTTTCAGGCACCAGGTTCAATTGCTGCGAACTGAGCATTACATCGAAGACCGGATCCTTATCGACGAATTCGGCCTTGCCTTCAAGACGAACCAGACCGGCCTCGACCCGAACCAGCACCGGCTTCAGTGTCAGCACGCCGGCATCAATCGAAATTTGTGAGGGTTCTATCTGCACCAACTGCTCGCCACGTTTTACATTGCCGCTGAATTTGGCGTCGCCATCAACACCGGTACCTCTCAAAGAAAATGCCCAAGCCTGGTCCGGTACAAGGCCAAACTGCTCGAATAGTAATTGCTTGCTACCTGCATCGAATGTCCAATGCGGCTGACGGCTGCCATCGAGCATATGCAAATCCAGGTTTAAGGGGCCGGGTGCGGTGCCGGTAATCTTTAAATTAAAATTATCGATATCGCCTTTGGCATTCAATGACAACTGCGCCGGTGCAATGCCTTTTTCGGTCATTGCGATATAACTGCCTGTCAGATTCGTGCGGTATTTTTCGCGCGGCAAATACTCGCCTTTCAAACCAAGATTGCCGCGATCGCTTTTGATTTCCAGTTTCGGCAAATCCACCAAGCCGTTCGCCAATGTCAGTTCGGCTTGCACCTTGTAAATCAGTACCAGTTTTTCTTTGCTGTCCTGTATTTGCAATTGAGTGACCTGCAAATCATCCACTGCAATTGTCATCGGCAAATCAATCGCCGGCAGAAACTCCGGCCAGCGCGGTAACTCGAAGGGTTCGTCATCCTTTGGCAGTGTCAAAATAGCGTTGTCGATTTTTAAGGTTTCGATATCCAGTCGTTTCGATAGTAAAGGCCACAGGGCATTTTTCAAATCGACTTTCTGTGCGGTAAAAACATATTGAGTGTCGGCGTAGCGCAGATCACTAATCGTCAGCCCATTCCACATGCTGCCTTCAAGTTTGGACCAGGTCAGCGAACTTCCTTCCGGTAATTGCGCCGCGATTCGCGCCATCAGAAAATCGCGGCCACCATCGCTGCGCAAAGCCCAGAGGCCGAGCAAAGTGAGCAGCAAGGCGCCAAGCAGAGCCAGAATCAATAACAAACGGATAATGCGGCGCGTCATTGAAGGTCTGGCCCTAGGCTGATGTGCAAACGAAAGTTCTGATCTGGCTCGTTCAAGCCGTGTCCGATATCAATCCGAATCGGGCCGACCGGCGAACGCCAGCGCAAGCCCAAACCAACGCCGACATTGGCATCAAATTGTTCATCGAATGCATCACCGCCATCGACAAAGGCAGCCGCACCCCAAGTCGGATTGAACATATGCTCGAACTCGACACTGGCCACCGCGACATGTTTGCCACCGACAATCGTACCCACGCCTTCGCCCAATTCGCGATATCCATAACCACGGACACTGTGGTCGCCACCGGCGTAGAAACGCTGCGATGGTGGGAACCGATCGAAATCATTGGTGATCGTGGTGCCCAATTCGCCGCGCAGCAATATGCGGTTGCTGAACCCGATGCTATGGATGTAACGCGCCTCGGTTCGGAGCTGGACGAAATCAATATCGGAACCAATAGCGGTGCTGCCGACACGCGCTTCAACAAAAAAACGATATGCCTTGCTAGGCGAATTGATGTCGTCGAATTTCTTGCGTTCCGCTGAAATTACCGGTGCAACGATCGTACTGTAGTTGTGGAAGCTGGTGATTGGATCGTCGTAGCGTTCGCGCTTGTATTCCAGTGCCCCGGCTAAATCCCAACCGCGCCAGCGGCCATTTCGGCTCAATGCCAGCTCGGTATATTGCGTGGTGATATCGAGTATTTTTTCTTCTCGAATGGAAGTACGAAACCCGTACCAGCCCTCGATTTTTGAAAATGCGGGCACGCGGTACTGCGCGGTGAAATCGCTTTTTTCCTGTGCTACGTTCAGACCGACGAACAACTTGTGACCTTTTCGGTTGACCCAGCGCCGCTCAAGACTACTGGCAAAACCGGCGCCGCTATCGGTGCCGTAGCGAAGGCCAAGCGAATAAATACTGCGCTTCGCCGGGGTCAAACTGATTTGGATCGGTACCACACCATCCTTTGCCTGGTCGGGTAAAGGTTGCACATTAATTGCAGCAAAATAATCGAGATCGGCCAGCGTTTTTTGCAAGGCAAACAATTGACTTTGATCAAACGGCTGCCCCGGCTCCCACGGCACTAACTTAGCCAATAATTTGTCGGTAAATTGATGTCCTTCAAAACGTGCTTCACCAAAACGATAGCGCGCTCCGCCCAGCCAATCGAGTTCGATATCTGCCGCATGTTCTGCACGCGTCACTTCAACCTTATGGGTGTTCAAATCGGCATCGAAATAGCCACGCTCGCTCAAGGCACGACCGATATTGATTTTGCTGGTTTCGTAATCGCCGTGATGAAATACAAAACCCGTCTTCGGCCGAAAGTCTTCGACCTGGGCTTGCACGACAGGATCTTTTCCGGCATCGCCGGCGACATTCAATAAAAGTTTGCGCACCTGCACCGGCTCGCCGAGCACCACGGCAAACTGCACGCTAACATCATCGCCATTGCGGACGACTTTCGACTCCACTGCGGCATCGTAATAACCAAAGGCTTCGAGTCCGCGACGGATTTCACGTGGTGCCAGGCGCATCAGATAATCCAGCCGGTTATCGCTGATTACGCTATCGGTGGCCAATTGAGTATCGGTCAGCGACAGCTCACTGCGCACATTCAGAACTTGCGCTTCATCCAATCCGGTAAATTCAATCGACTTTACTTGCAAGGCTTCAGCCCGCGTAGCAAGCAATAAGGATACAAAGGCAAAGGCCGTCAGGCTCAAAGGTCGGCGGGTCATAGCGCTACTATAACCAGCCGAACGTGAACAGTCCTCTTATTCGGATACTTATTCCACGGTTTTGTTGCTGTCTTTCTTGCCAAACAGTTTTTTGAAGAAAGCACCAATGGCGAGAAAGATTACGATAATGAATTTTTTGGCCGCAAGTAATAAGACGCCCAACTTGGCAAATAGACCGGCTTTTGCCGCGACACCGCCACCGACCAATGCTGCAAGACCATAGGCTGCCAATTTATCCGTGCCGGGGTTGTAATCGGCGTAGGTATTACCGGTATCGAATTGTGCCATTGGCAAAATCTGTTTCATGCCTTCGTTAACGCGATTCAAATCTTGCATGCTCGAAACAGCTTCCAGGCTCAAGTAACCTTCCCGGCCCAGCACGCGAATATCGTAGTTCAGTGCATTTCCGGACTCACCGGCAAATGCCAGTTCTTTCGCCCAGTACAAACGCTTTGAGCCAGCATCGTAACGAGGCGGCTCGGCCCAGCCAACGAGTTCTATTTCCTGGTAGCCTTGGCTTTTGCGATCTTCATTCGATTCTTTGGTGCCGGCTTTCATATCTTTCAATAAATCGTTGTAATCGATTTTATTGGCGTCTTCGTCCGAGACGTAGCCTTCATCGCTATAGGTGACTACCACTGCCCAGCTATGGTCGGTACCCAATGGATCTTTTTCCGGCACGATCAAACCCAGTACGCTGTCGTCGGGTGGATTGCCCCAATAGTTTTCAAGCACTTTGCGTGCATCGCTCTTGGCGAGATAACGAAAGCCGGGTTTCAGATCAAGATGCGCTTTCGCTTCCGTCACGGCGACTGCGCCGGTCTGGTATTGCAGGGAGTCCAGCAAGGCCTTTGCCTTGGCTTCTTCATCTGCACCCTGTGCGAAAACCATGCCACTAGAAAAACACAGCAAAGCGACAGCGGTGGCTCGACTAAAAAAATTCATTTGTTTCCCCTATTTGATTAACTGACATATTTTTAAACTCCGACACCTTCCCCAAAGTGTCAGCTCCCACTTTAATTACGCAGAAAGCTGGGCAATTTCGGCCACGGCACCAAAGCGATCGGCCAGTAATTTCAGCAAGGCCAAACGATTATTGCGAACGGCCAGATCATCGACATTCACCATCACGCTATCGAAAAAGGCATCGACTTGTGGGCGCAGGGTTGCAAGGCGTGACAGCACGGCAACATAGTCGCGAGTTGCAAGTGCCGAGTCGGTATCGCTCAATGCTGCTGTAACCGCTGAATACAAATCGTGTTCGCCTTTATCTTGCAGCAGATCGGCATTCACTGCATTCGGAATATCGCCTTCGACTTTACGCAGGATATTGCGGATGCGTTTGTTGGCGGCGGCCAATGCAGGAGCTTCGGGGAGCTTGGCGAATTCGCGGACGGCTTTGATTCGGCGATCAAAATCCAACAGCGAAGCTGTAGGAGCGACGGAAGTCGCGATAGTCGTTGCAGATCTCGCGGTCGCGACTTCCGTCGCTCCTACGTTTGATTTCATTAGTTCTGCAACGGCGTCGAATTGTGCGGAATTGAAATCTTGATCGGCGTAGTAGTTGCGCATGCGATCGATGATGAAATCCAAAATTTCTGGAATTTGACTGCTTTGAGAAAGTGATTTGAAAGCTTCATGTTGAGGCTTTGTATCAAAGTGCATTCCTAGCTCTTTTACATTCTCTACGGCGGCAATTCTTTCATCAACGACTTTAGAAGCATTGGTAAAATTAATTTCGTGCGAAGCTTTTGACAAAAGATCACGCAGATTAATTTCCAAGTGACCTTCAATAATTGTCCTTGCCAACCCTAAAGCATTTCGACGCAACGCAAACGCATCTTTATTACCCGTCGGTTTCAAACCCGCCGCAAAACCACCCGCTAAAGTATCCAGACGTTCGGCAATCGCCAGCACCTGTCCAATCTTCGAGGGTGCAATCGCATCACCGGCAAATCGCGGTTGATAGGCTTCATCAATCGCATTGGCCACTGCTTCCGCTTCACCTGCTGCTTTCGCGTAATAACGACCGGCGATACCTTGCAGCTCCGGAAACTCGCCGACCATGCGGCTTTGCAAATCGGCTTTGCATAATTCGGCGGCACGTCTTGCTTGCGCGGCATCTACACCAATTTCATTTGCAATGGCTTCGGCCAACTTCGCAATGCGATTTGTTTTGTCGGCATAGGTGCCGAGCTTTTGCTGATAGGTAACGGTCGTCAAACCTTCGGCCATCGAAGCGATACCCTGCTTCAAATCTTCATCGTAGAAAAATTTTGCGTCGGCAAAGCGTGGACGTATGACGCGTTCATAGCCTTTGCGAACCTGTTCGACATCGGTACTTTCAATATTGGCGATGCCGATGAATTTTTCCGACAGTTTCCCGTCTTTATCAAACACCGAGAAAAATTTCTGGTTGGTTTCCATCGTGGTGATCAAGGCTTCCTGCGGTACGGCCAGGAATTCTTTTTCGAAGGAACATAAAACCGCCGACGGCCATTCAACCAAACAATTCACTTCGTTTAATAAATTCTCATCGATGCGCGCGCTACCGCCCGCTTGCGTGGCCGCTGCTTCGATTTGTTCGCGAATGCGATCACGGCGTTCATCGGCATTGACCAGCACAAACGAATCACGCATTGCATCGACATAGGCATGCGGCGAACTAATCCAGACCGGTTTGTTGTGATGAAAACGATGGCCGCGACTCATACGATCGGATTTCAAGCCCATCACTTCGCCATCGATCACGTCATTGCCCATCAACATCACCAACCAATGCACCGGACGAATGAATTTGGTGTCGCGATTGCCCCAGCGCATCGGTTTTGGAATCGGCAAGGCTGCCAATGATTCAGCAACAATTTCTGCGATCAATACCGAAGTCGCAACACCGGGCTTTTCACTGCGCGCAACAAAACGTTCGCCTTTCTGATCAGTAGTTTTTTCCAATTGCTCGATGCTCAAACCATTCTTGGCGGCAAAGCCAAGCAAGGCCGGTGTCGCTGCACCTTCGGCATTCAAACCGATATTCAGATAGGGGCCGAGCACTTCGGATTTCTGCGAAGCCTGCTCGGTGCCGACTTCGGCAAACAAGGCAGCAAGCCGACGCGGCGAGTACAACGCCTTGGCATTATTTTTATTGAATTCGATACCGCGTTTTTCAAAACCGGCCGCGATACCATCAAAAAAAGCCTGCGCCAATTCCGGCAAAGCTTTCGGTGGCAGCTCTTCGGTGCCCAGTTCGATCAGAAGAGGAAGCATGGCCATTACGCGACCTCCTTCTTCAGATTCGGGAAGCCGAGTTTTTCGCGTTGTGCGAAATACGCTTCGGCCACCGCGCGCGACAAAGTACGAACCCGCAAAATATAACGCTGGCGTTCGGTCACCGAAATCGCACGGCGGGCATCAAGCAAATTGAAACTATGCGATGCCTTGCAGACCTGATCGTAAGCCGGCAAAGGCAGGCCGAGCTCGACGCACTTCAGCGCTTCTTTTTCGCAGGCATCGAAACGATGGAATAATTCGGCAACATCGGCGTGTTCGAAGTTGTACGCACTTTGCTCCACTTCATTCTGGTGATAAACATCGCGATACAGGACCGGACCTTGCGGACCGACGGTCCAGACCAGATCAAACACGTTATCGACGTTTTGCAGATACATGCATAAGCGTTCAAGCCCGTAAGTAATTTCACCGGTCACCGGTTTGCATTCCAGACCGCCAGCCTGCTGGAAATAAGTGAACTGGGTGATTTCCATGCCGTTCAACCAGACTTCCCAACCCAGACCCCAGGCACCGAGTGTTGGTGATTCCCAGTTGTCTTCGACAAAGCGCAAATCGTGTACCAAAGGATCAACGCCGAGCGCTTTGAGTGATTCGAGATACAAATCCAGAATATTGTCCGGATTGGGTTTCATCACGACCTGATATTGGTAGTAACGCTGCAGGCGGTTCGGGTTTTCACCATAACGACCATCGGTCGGGCGGCGGCAAGGCTGCACATACGCGGCATTCCATGGCTCCGGACCCAAAGCACGCAAGAAAGTGGCAGGGTGAAAGGTGCCTGCGCCCACTTCCAGATCGAGTGGTTGAATCAGTACACAGCCTTGTTCGGCCCAGAAATAGTTGAGTTTAAGAATCAGTTCTTGAAATGTCGGGGCGGCCATAAGGCGAATCATCAATGGAAAGCCGGTATTATAGGCTGATACGCAGTTTAGAGCTTACCCATGAAACCTTTTTTGATTATCGAAACCGGCAAGCCGGTCCCTACTTTGAAACGCCAGGGCGGCTTTCCCGACTGGATTCGGGTCGCATCCGGCCTGCATGTGCGTGACGTAAAAGTCTGCAATGTTGCCGAAGGTGAAACATTGCCCGATGCCAAAGGCTTTACCGGTGTATTGGTCACTGGCTCCGGCGCGATGGTGACCGAACGCCATGACTGGAGCGAGCGCAGCGCAGAATGGCTTAATGATGCCGCCCACAAGGGCCAATCTATTTTCGGTATTTGCTACGGCCATCAATTGCTGGCGCAAACATTGGGCGGCAGTGTCGATTACAACCCGAAGGGTCGTGAAATGGGCACTATCTCGATAAATTTGCATCCGCATGCCAAGGAAGATGCTCTGTTCGCAGCATTGCCCGACACCATCGATGCGCACTCGACCCATCAGCAAACCGTGTTGACTGCACCAAGCGATGCCACCGTGCTGGCTTATTCGGATAAAGACGACTGTCAGGCGTTCCGCTGGAAAGACAATGTCTGGGGCGTGCAATTCCATCCGGAATTTTCGACCGAGCATATGCGGGAATATATCCATGTTCGTCGCATGGCCCTGATCCAGGAAGGCAGCGAACCCAAGGCCATGCGTAAAGCCGTTAGCGCCGCGCCAGACGCAAGACGTGTGTTGAGAAATTTTGTTTTACACGCGCAAACACGCGTCTAAGGGGAAAGCAATGTCGGCACAAAGCGTAAAAATAGAATCGATGTTTGGCTGGGTGATCGAAAGCCTGAAGTTGGTAAAGAAGAACTTTCGCGGCTTCATGTCCGCCTGCATCATCACGATTGTGCTGGCTCTTTTGTTATGTGCGCCCATGAGCTTTGTGATGATGAGCACGATGGGCGACATGCATGCCGGCGGCACAATGCATGCACCCGGAATGCCCTTTGCCGGCGACATGACCATGTTTTTCATTGTCTATGCCATTACCATCGTTATCAGCATGCTGATGTTTCCGCCGATTCTTATCGGCTGGTTCAAGCTCTGCCAGAATATTGATAACGGTGCTGCCGTTAGTGGCTTTGAAATTCTGAAGCCATATCGGGATATGCAGCTCTGGCTGCGCGGCATCGGCTTTGCCTTGCTTAGCTTTCTGATTTACATCGCGATTCTCGGCCTGTTTGCCTTGGCATTCAGCGGCGCGATTTCCGATTTCATGCACCAGATCGAAGCACAGCAGATTGCCATATTGAGCGGCACTCAACCTGCTCCACCGAGCTTTCCATTCGGATTCATGATCGGTTATTTCGGTTTTATTTTTATCGCGATGTTTTTGCAGTTTGTCTATATGGTGGGCTTTACCGAGATTTCCCTGCGCCCAACGTCTGCATTAGCCGCCATGAAGATGGCAGCGGAAGCCGTGTTCAAAAATGCACTGAAACTTCTGCTGGTCCTGATTTGCGTGGGCATCGTTTTTTATATCGTATTTTTCATCATCTCCATTATTCTGGTCCTGATAATCGGCCTCGTGTCGCTAATCCATCCCGTTGCAGGGGCGATTGCGGCATTTGCATTATTCCTGCCATTGATGCTGTTGCTGTATCCACTTATTTTCAGCGGCCATTATTTTATGTGGAAAAGCCTGCTTGGCAGCAATGCTCCAGCGCTACCGAACACCTACGATTCGACACTGTCCGTTTAATTTGAAGCATCCGGTGTTCCGGGTGCTTTCATGACTGACTATCTGCCAGAACAGAAGCATTGACCCATTTATGTCGCATAGAAAAATTCCTGCCATTCGCGGCCTGCTCTGGTGTCTTGGAGCATGGCAAAATTTCAAGGCATCGCCACAACCGGTATTTTCAATGGCCATGTGGTTGAGCCTCGGCATGTTTTTGCCCGTGCTTAATTTTTTCATGCTGCTGCTGATTACCGTTTTTTATGGCGGAGTGATATATACCTTGCACAGAAAAACCGAAGGGGAGAAAGTCTGGCTCGGTGATTTTTTCAATGGTTTCAAGTCGCTGTCGCGCTTTCTAAGCTTGTTCATCGTTGGCTTGCCGACAATCTTGTTTGCCTTTTTCTCCAGCTCGGTGCTTATCAACGCACTCGGACCAGACGTCGCACAAAGTCTGACGCAAACCGGGCAGCCGCCTAGCAAAGAATTGATGGAGACATTATTACCAGTCTTACTCGCCATCATCATGAAATTATTGCCGCTTGGCATTGTCATTAGCTGGGTTGTTTTTCTTGCGGTTCCTCGTGCCATGCTGGATAAACGCCTGGGTCTATTGGCACTTTGGGATGCCGTGCAGGCTCTGCTTACCAATATCGGGGCGTTTTTGTTATTCAGTATCGGCACTATTGCCTTGGTCGTGCTGGCCAGTTTTGTACTGGCTATTCCGCTTGCATTGATCAGCAGTACCGGCGCACTTGCCGGAATACTGCAGACTTTTGTTTTTGTCTTTATCAGTACGCTGGGCTGGGCCTTGTACCTGAATGCCATGTACATCGCATGGCGAGATATATTCATGAGCGATGATATCGAGTTGCCTGCTACAACCAATAAGCTGCCGGACAGCCAAATTGAAGCGTGACTGCCGTTTTTTTCGAATGCTTTAAATAGCTGAAATTTCCTGCATCATCATCCACATCATTACCATCAATACTGCACAGCCGCCTACAAAAAGCAGAACATTGATTGTGATGATTACCCACGCCAGTATTGGCATGCTCGGTTTTGCGGGATCGGTATTTTCAACTCGCGTATCTGCCAGATAGTCATGCAACGCTCTGCGTTCCGGCGTCCACGCGGCCAGGGCATGTCCTAGGTTCATCGTAAACCATGAAAGGCTGGAAGCTAGAAAACGGCCAATGGATTGTGGCAGTCCGATCGGTTCACCTTTGGCATTGGTCACCTTGATTCCTACCATGCGTTTGCCAATCGTTGCTTGGTGACGCGAACTTTCCATCACCGAAAAGTAGGCGCCGGCAAGCAGAAAGTACGCTACGGTAGAAAAAATCAAGGCCGGCATTACTACCGCTTCCACCGTTTGCATCACGCCTACAAGGTCGGGCTCCTCGCCATTGGCCGTTGCGGCCTGCAGAGAGGCGAGCGTCTGTCTTAATGACTCTACTGCCGATTGCGACTGGAATGAAAAGAATAGAGTCGACAAAATTTCGACGCCGATATACAAAATTACGATGTCGATAAAGTAAGCGGCGTAGCGCTTCCAGAATCCGGCCGGTGATGGCGTGTAGCTCATGACCTCGCGGTTAAATCTATCTTTCGGTTTTTGACAAGCAAACGTGCCGCTATAACGCCAAGTTCATAAAGCAGGCACATCGGTATCGCTACCATTAATTGCGTCAGACCATCGGGCGGCGTGATGATAGCGGCAATAATGAAAATTGCCACAATGACGTAACCCCGCCATTCGCTAAGTTGCGCCGGTGTTACCCAGCCAAGTAATACCGCAATGATCACGGCAACCGGCACTTCAAAACTGACGCCTCCTGCCAAAAACATGATGACAATAAAATCTAGGTAGTCCCCGATGTCGGGTGTATTCAACACACCTTCTGGCGTACTCGACAATAAGAATCCGAACATTATCGGCAATAGGCCGAAATAGGTGAACGCACAACCGAGATAGAACAGAATTGTGGCCGCTATCAACAATGGACTTGCCAAACGTTTTTCGCTCTTATAAAGACCCGGTGCGACGAAAGCCCAAAGCTGGTACAGAATCATTGGCATCGCAATCAGCAAGGCGGCAAAAAAAGCGCACTTCAAAGGCACAGTAAAACCGCCGAGAACCTTGGTCGCAATAATGTGCCCGCCATCGAGGCCTTTTAACATGGGTTCTGCGATTGCCGAATATATGTCATTGGCCATTGGAATAAGAGCAATAAAAACCAGCACAAGCGTCGCCAATGCTTTAACCAAACGCAAACGCAGCTCGAGCAAATGGCTCATTAAACTTTCTTCGGGCGGCTTGGTGTCTGTCATGGTCGCGGAGTGCTTTCGCTATCGGGTGCCGATTCGGTACCTGAATCATCTTTCGTTTCGATAGGATTTTTCGGATCGGTGTCGAGCGCCCGCATTTCGTGCTGCAACTCATCTTTCTGCCGATTCAAGGTCTGCTGAAGATCGCTATCAAGTGTCTGCATGTCTTGCTGCAGACTTTCCTGGTGCGCATTAAGGGTTTGCTGAAGATCAGCCATCGATGCTTTCAAACTGCTTTTCAATTCTTCGTCGGCCATTTCGCTTTCGAGTTCCGCTTTCACGGTGTACCACTGCGCGCGTGCCTTGCGTACCCAAAAACCGGCTAGCCGGGCGGCTTTGGGCAAACGCTCGGGCCCCAGGACCACCAGGGCGATGATTGCGATGATCAGTATTTCACTTAGGCCAACATCAAACATGGCGCCTTGGCCTATTTATTTGTTTAGTAATTTCGGGTGCTTTTTATAAGGATTCAGGCCTTTGGGGTCTGGTCCTGATCTTTTTCGTTATTCAGCTTTTCGGCATCTTCATTGCCGTCTTTCAGGCCTTTTTTGAAATTGCCGACGGCACTACCAAGATCCTTTCCGATATTGCCGAGTTTTTTGGTGCCGAACACCAAAAGTACGATAACCAAAATGATGATTAACTCTCTCCAACCTAACATGACCATTCTCCTGTGCGATGGCGTAAGAATAACTTATTTGGAGGTCTCGGCGGCTTTCGCGGTACTTTCTTCAAGCTTGTCGCGGAAGCTGACTACGGCGTCGGAAGGCTTGTCTGCACGACCTTCCAGGATCATGCGCGAAGTCGCATCACGGCCATACACCGCGGCATTGGCTTTCTTGTCGATCTGCATCACGCCACCATCGAGCGAAATACCGGCAAACAGGCCGCGTGCACGCGAATAACTGTAAATTTCGGCTTTCAATTGCTCGTCGGTAGAAGCCTGGGCGCTGCGGCCGACCGGGCCTGCGGCAACACTGGCATCACCACCAAGGGTGAATTTTCCGTTGACGATGGAATCCACGCCCCGGCCATTTCGGAAAACCAGAATCACGTCGGCTGATTGAATGCCGGCCTGAAAACCGATGCTGCCGCCAGTCAAAATTATAAAGCTGGGATTCGACCAAGTACCATCGCTGCCGCGTACTGCAATCAAACCCTTACCGCGGCGCCCGCCAACAACGAAACCAGCTTTGACGACATCCGGGATTACGGCAATTGCCTGGGCTTCATTTAATAATTTACTTGGAATCGAGTCTTCCGGAATCTTCAGGATTTCGCTTAATACCCGGCTGGCATTATTGGCGCGGTCGTCTTCCTTTTGTCCGGCAAAAGCAGATATCGGCAGCAATAAAAAAACTGAAAACAACAGAGCAAAATGGCGACGCATAGGCTTCTCCTAGGAATTGCGGTAATTATGGCGCAAACGAATGAATAAGAGATGAGTTCATCTTCATCTGTTGAATGGTATTTTGTCAGCATTGAATAAGGATAGTTCCATGGCATCCCGTTTTTTCAACCCTGCGGCCACCGAAAAACAACGCACTACGGTGCTCTTAGTCAATCTAGGCACGCCGGATGCTCCGACCGCAACTGCCGTAAGGCGCTATCTGGCCGAATTTCTGCATGATTATCGAGTAGTCGATATGACACGCTGGTTATGGTGTGCGATTTTACATTTCGCGATTTTGCCGATCCGCTCCGGCATCGTGGCGAAAAAATATGCCGGCATCTGGCGCGAAGATGGTTCGCCATTGCTCGCCTTGAGTAAAAAACTGCGTGATGCGGTGCAAGCACAATGCTCCGATTGCGATGTGCAATTGGCCATGCGCTACGGCAATCCCTCGGTGGCTTCGGTTATGCGCGAGGCACAGGCAAATGGCATGCAACGTTTAATAGTGCTGCCCTTGTATCCACAATACTCGGCCAGCACAACGGCATCGAGCCACGACGCAGTGATGAAGGAATTGCAGCGCTGGCGCGTCATGCCGGAACTGCGTCTGATTAATGATTACCACGACAATGTCGAATGGCTGGATGCAATCGAAGCTAGTGTTGAAAACCATTGGGACCTACACGCGCGTGCCGAAAAAATTCTGTTTTCATTTCATGGCTTGCCGCAACGCTTTATTCGCGACGGTGATCCTTACGCGGCACAGTGCGAAGCCAGTGCGAAAAAAATTGCCGCTCGCCTTGGCTTGAACGATGATCAATGGCTATTAACCTATCAATCGCGCTTTGGTCGCGAGCCCTGGCTGGAACCGGCTACCGATAAAACGCTCGAAACATTGGCAAGCCAGGGCATTAAAAACGTCGATATTATTTGTCCGGGCTTTGCGGTGGACTGTCTGGAAACACTGGAAGAAATAAAAGTGGAAAACCAGGAAATATTTCACAAAGCCGGCGGTGAAAAACTCCGCTATATCGCTGCCTTGAATGATTCGCCCGGGCACGCTTGCGCACTTGCACATTTGATAAAACAGCATTGCCAAGGCTGGAGCCACTGATGCAGGAAATTTCGCTCAAGACCGCACGCGGCATAGTCACTGCATTACAAAGCGGTAATCCCGAAGGCGAAAAAATTCTTTGCCTGCACGGCTGGCTGGACAATGCCGCCAGCTTTGTTCCCATGATGCCAATGCTGGAAAAATACAATGTCGTTGCTCTTGATATGGCGGGCCATGGCGGCTCGCAACATCGCATGCCCGGTTATGACTATGTGTTCCAGGGCATGGGTGGCTTGATGAGCATCACCG
>JBDTTC010000098.1:0-2826 GCA_039930825.1 Arenimonas sp. | reverse complement strand
AGATACGCAATTATTCATAGATGATGGCAAGAAAGCATTCAAGGTTGGCCATCTTTTCAAGCTCAAAGGCAAGGACCATGTCGAAATCGATTTCGCCATTCCCGGTGATATTGCCGCCGTGGCAAAGATCGAGGAAATTCATTTCGATGCCGTATTGCACGACTCGCACGACGAAGACCATATTCATCTAAAGCCCATTGAATTTCCGAAGCCGATGTTTGGTTTAGCCATTGAAGCGGCTACACGAGGACAGGAACAAAAACTATCCTTGGCATTGCATAAGTTGTCCGAGGAAGACCCCTGCTTTCATATCGAACACAATCCGGAATTAAATGAAACCGTCATTCGTGGTTTGGGCGAATTGCATCTTCGGGTAATGCTGGATCGAATGAAAGAACGTTTCGGCGTCGAAGTAAAATCAAGGCCTCCACGCATTGCCTATCGGGAAACCATCAGCGTGAATGCCGAAGGCCATCATCGGCACAAAAAACAAACCGGTGGTGCCGGGCAATTTGGCGAAGTATTTCTAAGAATCGAACCCTTGGATCGCGGCACCGGCTTTGAATTCGTTGATGCCATTAAAGGCGGCACCATTCCAGGACAATATTTACCCGCTGTGGAAAAAGGAGTACGACAAGTTCTGCATGGCGGCGCAATTGCCGGTTATGCGATACAAGATGTTCGCGTGACGGTTTACGACGGTAAATACCACGATGTTGATTCGAAAGAAATCGCATTTGTCGCGGCCGGTAAAAAAGCTTTTATCGATGCAATTGCCAAAGCGAAACCGCAAATACTTGAACCGATTGTTGACTTGACGGTATCGGCACCCGAGCAGCATATGGGTGATATCACCGGTGGTCTCGCATCGAAACGCGCTCGCATCAACGGTACCGATGCTGCAAGAAATGGCGAGATCATCATCAAGGCACAGGTGCCGTTATCGGAACTGACGAATTATGCTGCCGAATTAAAAGGCTCCACCGCAGGCAGAGGTCGTTACGATATTGACTTCAGCCATTACGAACCGGTACCGGGAAATGTGCAGAAGCAGCTTGTTGATTCCTACCGGCCACATGCGGACGAGGATTGAATATTCGTTCGCGCCATTCGAGCCCAAGGGCCCTCCTACGTCGACAAACGTAGGAGGGCCCTTGCGGGCCAATGCCGTCTTGGTCAATACAAAAAATATGCTGCATACTTCGTGGCACTACAAACATTCGAGTGAATTATGTCAGCACGTTTAAAGCCAATGGCTGTCGTGGGTGCTTGCCTGTTGGCACTGAGTGCCTGCGATTCAAAACAAGCGCCGGTTGAAATTGTCGCTGAAAAATCAAAGCCGGCAGAGCAAGTCACGGCAGTTGTTACGCCACAAGCTACCATGGCTACAGAAAACTTTTTGCTCGAAGCTGCCGTTAAAGAAAACGACACGCTTGAATCCCTGCGCAAACAATACGGCGAAGCGAATGTGATTAAAAGCGAACTTCCCGGTGCAGAGGGCGAAACCTCGCAAGGTTGGATGCTATTTCCAAACGAGCCGGAAAAGAAATTACTGATTTATCTCGATCAAAGTAATTCGCATCCAGGTTCGATTGTTGCCAATGAATTAAATTCGAAATGGCATCTTTCCAATTCCATAAAGATGGGTACCGACAGCAAGGCTCTGCAAGCATTGAATCAAAAGCCATTTTCGTTTTTTGGTTTCTATTGGGATTACGGTGGCGTAATTAGCGACTGGAATGGCGGTGCACTCGACAAGAAAGCGGCCGATGGTTCCCATATCAGCATTCATCTTTGTCCGCCGGAAAACACCAAGCTGCCTGATAATTATTTGAGCGGCGATGGAACCTTTCAAAGTGACAACGCATTGGCACAGAAATTTCCACCCCTCGTTTGCGAACTTTCCCTGTCTTTTCCGCAATCCGAAGAATGAGTAATTCAATGAAACAATTCGTCATTACGTTCGCGGCTGTATTGTTCGCAGTAGCGATTGCACTTTTCGGCTATGACTATTTCATCGTGAAGCCGCGTGCGGCATTGCAAGCACAGGCCGTGCAAGTGGACCTGAACAACGCACAGAGGCAGGCACAAAATATTGCGCATGATCTGGATGCCGCCGTTACGCAGACTATAAGCAATGCGAACGACACAATGAATGCACAAACGGGTGAAATGCAACAGCGAGCTCTAATAGCCGATGCCATTGCACGAGGATCGATGTTCAAGACAGCCTTGGCCGAATATTTCATGACGAATGGTCAATGGCCGAAGAGTCACCAACAGTCCGGCATGGCCAAACCCGAAAGTTATGCAGGCGGTGCCGTAAGCAGTATTTCCGTTGGCGAAAAAGGCATTGTCATCATCGCCCTGAACGAAAAAGTGGAAGCTGGCGCGAAAATAAAATTGACACCCGAAGCCAATGAGCAAAGTTATATGATCAATTGGCATTGCAGCAGCGAGGGTTCTGAAAAATTAATGCACAACCTGCCTGCTTGCGGAAAATAAATCGACATAGATGAAAGCAAAAACTGCCAAGGATGCTAAGCGCCTAGAAGACATTCCGAATGTCGGAAAATCAATCGCGAATGATCTACGCTCGATGGATATTCATGAACCAGAGCAATTAATCGGCAAAGACCCTTACGCCCTTTATGATCGTCTGGGCGTGATTATGGGCGTCAGGAATGACCCTTGCGTCTGCGACACCATGATTGCCGCTGTTCGTTTCATGGAAGGAAGCGAAGCCCTGCCCTGGTGGCATTACACGGCAGAACGGAAACGAAAATTAAACCCATTCGCCAAAGATTAAGACCCGACGCAGGGGCG
>JBDTTC010000097.1:0-3906 GCA_039930825.1 Arenimonas sp. | reverse complement strand
CCATTTCAGGGGCAGACTGAGCCATCGGGCTTGAAAGCCCGCGTGGCCGACCATACAAATGAGTATGTAAGCGGCCTAGCTGCTCACTTCATTTCATAGGTGTTCTCATGCGCATGGAAAAACTGACATCCAAATTTCAGGAAGCACTGTCTGATGCTCAATCATTGGCGGTCGGGCGGGATAACAATTTAATCGAACCAAGCCACTTGCTCCTGGCATTGCTGGATCAACAGGGCGGCTCGACTAAACCTTTGCTGACGCAGGCCGGGGTTAATGCCGCCGTATTGCGATCTCGGTTGACTGATAGTCTGGACCGCCTGCCGAAAGTATCGGGGCAGGAAGGCAATCTCAATGCCAGCAATGATTTTTCCCGTCTGTTGAACATCACCGACAAACTGGCACAGCAACGTGGCGATGCTTTCATAGCCAGTGAATTGTTTGTGCTCGCTTGTATTGATGATAAAGGCGACGCGGGTCAGGCATTGAAAGCAGCCGGCGCCAACAAGGCTCGTGTTGAAAAAGCCATTGAAGAATTACGCGGTGGCGAAAAAGTGAATGACGCCAATGCCGAAGAAAACCGGCAGGCGCTGGAAAAATATTGCATTGATCTGACCGCGCAAGCGGAGAAAGGAAAGCTTGATCCGGTCATAGGCCGTGATGAAGAAATTCGCCGCACTATTCAAGTACTGCAACGTCGTACTAAAAATAATCCGGTACTGATCGGCGAGCCCGGCGTAGGCAAAACGGCGATCGTCGAGGGCCTGGCACAGCGCATCATCAACAACGAGGTGCCCGAAGGTCTGCGTGGCCGTCGCGTGTTGTCGCTCGATATGGGCGCATTGATTGCCGGTGCAAAATTCCGTGGTGAATTCGAGGAACGTCTGAAAGCTGTGTTGAGCGATTTATCGAAACAAAAAGGTAATGTCATACTTTTCATTGATGAATTGCACACCATGGTCGGCGCTGGCAAGGCTGAAGGCTCGATGGATGCCGGCAATATGCTGAAGCCCGCGCTCGCCCGCGGTGAGTTGCATTGTATCGGTGCAACCACGCTGGATGAATACCGCAAATACGTCGAGAAAGACGCCGCACTTGAGCGCCGTTTCCAGAAAGTATTTGTCGGCGAACCGAGTGTTGAAGACACCATTGCGATTCTGCGTGGTTTGAAAGAACGCTACGCCGTGCATCACGGCGTTGAAATTACCGATCCCGCGATTGTGGCGGCAGCCACTTTATCGCATCGTTATATTGCCGATCGGCAACTGCCCGATAAGGCGATTGACCTGATGGATGAAGCGGCATCGCGCATCCGCATGGAAATAGATTCCAAGCCCGAGGAAATGGATCGCAAGGAACGTCGTCTGATCCAGCTGAAGATCCAACGTGAAGCCTTGAAAAAAGAAAAAGATGCCGAATCGAAACAGCGCTTGAAAGATCTTGAAGATGAAATAGAAAAACTCGAACGTGAATTCAACGATCTGGAAGAAATCTGGAAAGCCGAAAAAGCGACGCTGACCGGTGCCACCAAACTCAAGGAACAAATCGAGCAGGCAAAACTTGCCTTGGAGGCCGCGCATCGGCAACAGGATTTCGCCAAGATGAGCGAAATTCAATACGGCCAATTGCCGGAGTTGGAAAAGCAATTGAAAGCGGCTTCGGAAGTCGAGCACAAAGGTTTCACCTTGCTGCAGGATAAAGTCACGGCCGAAGAAATTGCCGAAGTGGTAGCCCGCTGGACCGGTATTCCTGTTTCGAAAATGCTGGAAGGCGAACGCGAAAAATTATTGCGGATGGAAGATGAGTTGCATCAACGCGTGATCGGTCAGGCCGAAGCAGTGAAAGCGGTATCCGATGCGATTCGTCGCTCACGCGCCGGCCTGTCCGATCCCAACCGTCCAAATGGTTCTTTCCTGTTCCTCGGCCCGACTGGTGTTGGTAAAACTGAATTATGCAAAGCCTTGGCGGAATTCCTGTTTGATTCTTCCGATGCAATGATTCGCATCGATATGAGCGAGTTCATGGAGAAACATTCGGTCGCGCGCTTGATTGGCGCGCCTCCGGGCTATGTGGGTTATGAAGAAGGCGGCTATCTCACCGAAGCTGTGCGTCGTCGCCCGTATTCGGTGATCTTGCTCGATGAAGTCGAGAAAGCGCATCCGGATGTTTTCAATGTGCTGTTGCAAGTGCTTGATGATGGTCGTTTGACTGATGGTCAGGGCCGTACCGTGGATTTTAGAAATACTGTCATCGTAATGACCTCGAATCTCGGTTCGCAACATATCCAGGAATTGTCAGGCCGGGGCGATACCGCATATCTCGAAATGAAGGCGTCGGTGATGGCTGCTGTACAGGGCCATTTCCGTCCCGAATTCATCAATCGCTTGGACGATATCGTGGTATTCCATCCCCTGGAAAAAAGTCATATCGCCAAGATCGCCAGCGCGCAGACAAAACATCTTGCCAAGCGCTTGCTTGAGCGCCAGATGAAACTGGAAATTAGCGATGATGCCCTGGCATTTTTGGGCGAAGCAGGTTTCGATCCGGTTTATGGTGCACGCCCATTGAAACGTGCGATCCAGTCGTATCTGGAAAATCCGCTGGCGAATAAAATTCTTTCCGGTGAATTTATCGGTGGCGATACCATCAAGATAAGTTTGAAAAGCGGTGTTCTAGTATTTTCGAAATAGAACAGTAGCCGGGTCATGGTTTCATCTGACCCCGGGAAGTTGCGATAAGCGGGATTTGCGTCGGGCCAGGGCCCGACCTACACTGCGCACTGTTTTTATGATTGGAACAGTGCATGACCTACAAAGATACCGTGGCCCCAGATCCCGCACGCTCGTGGCTGGCGCATATGTCGGCCGGTTTGGGCATTTTATCCTTGATGGGCGTGCTCTGCTTCCATTTTCCGGATTTGCTGACCAGTCGGGAATTTCGCGCGGCGTATTCCGAAACCTTGGCACGCAATCTTCTGTTGATCGGACTGATTGCCGCGTTCGCGATGGGCACGATAGCGATATTGCGAAATCGCAATCGCCGCATTGCCTTGACCGGTGTTATCACGGCAGCGCTTGCGGTATTGCTGGGTGGTGCGACGATTCATTTCACCAAGATCGAATCAACGCCTTATTCCCTGGGTCTGGATTGGTTCGTGATTTCGCTGTTTTTCTCGACCATTGTTTTCGTGCCGATCGAGCGAGCCTTGTATGTTCGCAATCAATCGCCTTTGCGCCCTGAATGGCGCACCGATCTGGCCTATTATTTTGTCAGCCACTTGCTGGTGCAGTTCATCCTGATTGCCGTGACCGCATCGACGACTACGATGGACGCACTTGTCGCCAGCCAAAGCTTGAAAGCAACAATTCAATCGCTACCAGGTTGGCTGCAATTTATTCTTGCCGTATTTTTTGCTGACGTGTTTCAAGCCGGCCTTCACCGCATTTATCACAAAGTGCCGATGCTCTGGCGTTTCCACGCCGTGCATCATTCCAGCCGCCATATGGATTGGCTGGCCGGTTCACGCGTGCATCTGGTCGAGATTATTTTAACGCGCTCATCGGTCTTGTTACCGCTTGTGATATTGGGTTTCTCGGCACCGGCAATCAATGCTTACGTCATTTTGGTCGGCATCCAGGCGGTACTGGCGCATGCCAATTTGAAAATCAATTTCCGTTGGTTGGAATATGTACTGGTAACACCGCGTTACCACCATTGGCATCATGCACGTCATGTTGATTACATGGACGTGAATTACGCAATCCATTTGCCGCTGGTCGATATGCTGATGGGTACTTTTAAACGTCCGCCGAATAATGTTTGGCCGGACGAATATGGGGTAATGAAACTGGAGACGGTGCCGACCGGCATCGTGGCTGACGTCTGCAGCCGGCGGATCTCGATCGTGAT
>JBDTTC010000096.1:0-2269 GCA_039930825.1 Arenimonas sp. | reverse complement strand
AGCTCGCCCTCGAAGGACTGCCCGCCGGCATCAAATCGGAACTCGGAAAAATTCAGTCGCCGACCTTGCTGTTGTGGTGCAAGGATGATCGCGTGATCGACGTCAGCTCGGTGCCGATTTTTCAGGCCGGCATTGCCGGATCGCAAGCCCTGATCCTTGAAGGCTGCGGTCATATGCCAATGATGGCGAAGCCAAAAGAAGTGGCGCAGGGAATCGAGAATTTCCTGCAGTAGCCCGGGTCATGGCTTCATATTACCCGGGGAAACCTGCAGTGATTTTTGCTGAAGTAATCCTTCAGTATAAAAACTAGGTAGCGAGTAAAACGACAGGCCAGGCAATCCCGGGTCAGGTGAGGCCATGACCCGGGCTACGGTTCTATAACCCGTTATCGCAAGACAAGAATCCGGATTTTTCAACCCGTGTTTTTTGTTTATTTTGCTACGCTCGCCCGTGAAGCATCACGCGCTTTTCTGAAAGCATTGCCTTCGTAGTAATTTGGCCACTTGTCACTGTTGGCTAGTGTTTTGCCCAATAACTGCAAGGCATTCAGATCTTGCACTACACCGCGCAGATCCCAGTTTGGATCGAAATTGTCGGCACCCTTGTGGTAGTGCACGTGATCGTATTCATCAATCACAGACTGTCCGTATTCGGGGCCTTTTTCAAGATTGTCGATGCCGCCTTTTGCGTAAAGTGCCGGTACGCCTGCCTTGGCAAAACTGAAATGATCAGATCGAAAGAACGAGCCTTTTTCCGGGGCGCTTTCCTGTTTCAATACGCGTTTTTGCGAAGCTGCAATCGGTGCCAGCCAGTCATCGAGTTCAGAATTTCCAAGACCAATCACCGTTAAATCTTTCGCCGGGCCAACCATCGTCATTGCATCCAGATTGATCACCGCAACGGTTTTCGCCAGTGGAATCACCGGATGGGAGGCGTAATATTTCGAGCCGAGCAAGCCGGATTCTTCCAGCGTGACGAACAGGAAGACGATTGAACGATCGGCCTGTTTGTTGACGGTAAATTGTTCTGCAATTTCCAATACGCCGGCAACACCGGAAGCATTGTCGATGGCACCGTTATAAATATTGTCGCCGGGTTCGTCCGGGTGTGTTCCCAGGTGGTCCCAGTGTGCTGTATAGACAATGGCTTCATCGGGACGCGTTTTACCGGGCAGGATGGCGAGTACGTTGCGCGATTCACTGCGCTTGGTCGAGCTT
The DNA here is from genome assembly GCA_039930825.1 of Arenimonas sp. Lineage (GTDB taxonomy): Bacteria > Pseudomonadota > Gammaproteobacteria > Xanthomonadales > Xanthomonadaceae > Arenimonas. Next base: position 1,052 of record JBDTTC010000096.1, on the reverse strand, counting down.
TTCAAATCGATAGTCAATTGCGAGTGCAGTGGAACGGCTTTGAAACCGCGCTGGTTTGCCGCCGTGCGCAGTTTCATGAAATCCAGGCTGGCATCGCTGAATAATTGATTGGCACTGTCAGCCGTCAGCCAGCCTTGTACCGGAACGCGCGGTTCCGGATCTTCACTGATCGGCAAATCGAATTGCGCACCGGACCAGGAATTCTTTACAACATCCCAGCCGTAGGCAGCGCCTTCAGTGTCGTGAATAATCAATACGGCAGCCGCACCTTGGCGGGCGGCTTCTTCGAATTTGTAAGTCCAGCGGCCGTAATAGGTCATGCGGCGACCTTCGAACAGATTTTTGTCGCCAACATGGAAGCCCGGGTCGTTGATCAGCATCACGACGGTTTTGCCCTTTACGTTCAAGCCGGCGTAATCGTTCCAGTTTTGTTCCGGTGCATTCACGCCATAACCAACAAATACCATGTCACTGGCATTGATTTTGACTTCAGCTTGTTCACTGCGTGTGCCCATCACCATGTCTTTGCCCATCGACAAGCTATGGGTTTTGCCTTTGGTAGTGATGCTCATCGTGGAATCGGCACTGACCAGACTTTCGATCATCGGCACGGTTTGCACATAGCTGTTGCCATTGCCGGGCTTCAGACCCAAGCGCTGAAATTGCTGGGTCAAATAGGCGACCGTTTTATCTTCGCCAGCCGTTCCTGGAGCACGTCCGCCGAATTCATCCGAAGCCAGTATTTTGATATGCATTGACAAGTCTTCGGTCGATACCTCGGGTCCGAAGCCATGTTCTGTTTGGGGTGTTGGCGGTGGGGCCGCGTTCACCGAGTCGGCAATGCGCGCCGGTGACTGGCAGGCGCCCAAAAGCAGACAGGTAGCTGAAACTAAGGCAATACGCGACATAACACCTCCGGAGTGAAATTCGATAATAACTCGAATATTCCCCCCGAATTGTTAGGCTGGCCTTTGTGTGAGCTGCGTCTCAGTCTTTGCGGGGCGGAATCTTGTCGGTATAGGTTTCGACCGTGGCGCCGGTGACTTTGCCGA
>JBDTTC010000095.1:0-4967 GCA_039930825.1 Arenimonas sp. | reverse complement strand
AACTTCTTCCAAGCGGCCGGCAAATACCGTCAATGGAAAATACAAGGCACGCCGCCCCTGCTTCTGTGCCAGTGCACAGGTAGCCAGTAGCAAATGACTTTTACCGCTGCCAGCAGGACCGGAAAGATACAGCCATTCCCTGGATTGACCGTTTGCGATTGCCTGTAATGCGGAAACACTGTCGCGACTGCCAACAAAGCTTTCAAAACCCTGGTCATTGGAAAATTTAAGCGTAAGCGGAATTTGTGGACTCACACATCAATCCCGGCATTGGCACTTTCTTTTGAACTCTCATTTCCGGCCGAGAGAATCACGGGTTTTTCCGCTCCATACAAATTACTGGTGGTGTATTGCTGATGCGCATAACGCAATAACACCATCACCACTGCTGTCACTGGCAAGGCAAGCAATACTCCAAGGAAGCCGAACAACTGTCCGCCTGCCATGATGGAAAAGATCACGGCAACTGGATGCAAACCAATACTGTCGCCGACCAGCCACGGTGTCAGGAAAAAACTTTCCAGCGTTTGACCCACCATGAAAACCGCGACGACCAGGCCAAGATGCATCGGATCCATGCCCTGCACCAATGCAGCAATTAGGGCGGCGGAAATGCCGACAAACGCACCAAGGTAGGGAACAAAACTAACCAGACCGGCAATGAACCCAATCAAAAACCCAAACTCCACGCCGACCAGCCAAAGGCCGATCGCATAGATGCTGCCCAGGGCCAACATCACGCTGATCTGGCCGCGCATGAAGTTACCCAGCACACCGTCGGATTCATGTGCGAGCTTGAGGAAGGTCGGTTCAATCGGGCGCGGAATCAGTGATTGCAAACGTGCAAGCATGGCTTGCCAGTCACGTAAAAAATAAAACGTGACGACGGGGATCAGACTGATCGTGGCGACCCACCCGAGAATTGCCAAACCCGATTTCGAAATTCCACCCAATACCGTAGCAGCAACGCCACCGGCTTGTTGCCAATGTCCTTTGATTAAATTCACGATAGCCATCGGATCGACATATTGCTTCAATGAAATGTTGAAACGACCTTCAATCCAGGGAATAACGGTGCTGGTCGTCCAGTCTGCCAATCGCGGCAACCACAAAATCAATTCCCTGATTTGCTCTTCCAGCAAGGGAATGATCAATACCAGCGACAATACAAGTATCAATGTCATCAAAATAAAAACGATAATGACAGCGGTATTGCGTGAACGACCTGCCCGCTCAAGACGCAAAACCAGCGGATTACCCAGCCAAGCCAGCAAGGCCGACAAGACAAACGGCGTGAGAATCGGCGATAACAACCAAATCAGACCGCCCGCCAAAACCAGCAATGCCAGCCAGCGCCAGCGGCGTTGATCACGCAGCCATGTGTTATCAGTCATTCTTTTCTCCAAACACGCATGGCACGGCAACCATAACGAATAAAATAATCCAAACCACTGGCAACAGTGAAAACAATGACCAACCAAAACAACGAATAAAGAATCAGATCATTTACAAAGGCATAAGCGTAGTTTGCAAGCAGCAAACCAACGTACATGATTTGAAAAAATGTCGTCAACTTACTGACCCCGCTTGGCTTCGGCTTAAACGGGCCGATGGTTTTCCACCAGACCCAGGCACCCGTCACGATTACGACATCCCTTCCCAACACCAACAAACATAAGCAGAGCGGAATCGCCTGCTGCCATGCCAAACCAATAAAACAAACCGACAGTAATAATTTATCTGCTATTGGATCAAGCAATCCACCCAGTGCTGTACGCCAGTCGAATTTCTTTGCCAAATAGCCATCGATCGAATCACTGAAACCAGCTAGCATCGCAATCCAAAAGGAGACCGGCGCATTACCCTCGATCAAAAAATACAGCAGAGGTAGTGCCGCCACCATGCGTGCAATGGTGATGGCATTGGGGATCTGCTTTACATTCATTGACCGATTTATTGCAGGATGAAACGTGGCACGGATTTGGTTTCAGGCTGCGCGGCTGTTTCGTCGCTGCTATCGCTTGTGTTATCCGCATCATGATCGGTGCTGCGCAAAATGCCACCCGAACCTATCAACGTATAAAAACTTTTCATGCCGGCGTTCATATCCAATTCCAGTCGAAGCGATTCGGGTGTTGCCTGGATTACCTGCACCCGCCTGACGATAGCTAGTTGTTGCAGATAACCCATTAAGCGGATGAAATCATCACTGTCATTGACGCCCGCGACATCGATTTGATATTTGCCGGCCACACCCGTATTGAGATAAACGGCATCACGTTTTGCAATGGCATCAGCAGCGCCATCAGCACCGGAGGCAATCACCTGACGCGGATCGGCTTTGGTATCGACCCAGCGCGCGATTTCCACACCGTCCTGCGTCATCACCCATTGCGCCGACCAGCCGCTGACCGAACGATAGACCTTGCCGATCATCTGGGTATTATTTTGATAGCGCGCAGTCAGTGCTTGCAGTGCAGCGGCATTCAATGCCCACACTGAATTGGTCGCTGCAATTTCGACACTATTGCCGCTCGGCAAAAGAAACCGCATGCCGCGTTCAAGTCCGCGCATAGCCAAAGGTCGCACCACCGACAACTGCTGCGAGGTCACCAGACGCGGACCACGACCATCATCAATGGCGAGCCACAGAATCGGCCTAGGCTTGGCACCGGTCCAGTATTTCAACCCAGCCGCGCCAATTAACGCATCGACAGCATCCGGATCAAAACTGACGGCCAACACATTTTTATAGACCGGCATGCCACTAGCGGTATCGCCATCTTGTCGTGTCGTAGTTTCGGCGACTAGGCTGCCGGCAGTCGGCATAGCGCGTCTGATCACCACGTTGCCGTTTGCCGCCGGGTTGCCGGTGAGCTTCACGATTACCTGTGACAGTGCCTGTGCAGTCGCAATGCGCTTGGCGTTATCGCCGACCGTATCCATGACAGCTTCGCCACGATAAAGCGCAGGATCGCGAACCGGCTTCAGCTTGACGGCCGGCTTACTGGGGTCGGCCGCGTTTAGCGCATCCGCCACGACGCCTTTACCTGCCGTCGAGCTGGCGGGCCTGGGTTTCGGTACGCCAGTTGCGCTTTGTGCGAAGGCTGACGCGCTGAAAACAGCCGCGAATATCAAGGAAATGAAGGCAATTTGGGCTTTAGGGGTCTTTTTCATGGCTACATGTTGCCGCAAGCAGGCAGGGCACGTCCAACTATGCGCTGTTAGAATAGGCACTTTCCCAGCGAATTATTCCCCGTGACCGCCCAAACTCCCCTTACTTATCGTGACGCCGGTGTTGATATTGATGCCGGAAATGAAGTGGTTGAACGCATCAAACCTTTGGTGAAACGCACCTTCCGGCCTGAAGTGATGGGCGGTCTGGGCGGCTTTGGCGCGCTATTCAATCTGTCGGGCAAATACCGTGAACCGGTATTGGTGTCGGGAACTGATGGCGTTGGAACAAAACTGAAGCTGGCGCAACAACTCAACCGTCACGACAGTATCGGCATCGATCTGGTCGGCATGTGCGTGAATGATGTTCTGGTGCAAGGTGCCGAACCTTTGTTCTTCCTAGATTATTTTGCGACCGGCAAGCTTCATGTTGACACCACGGTATCTGTCGTCGGTGGGATTGCGAAAGGTTGCGAACTGGCAGGCTGTGCTTTGATTGGTGGCGAAACCGCCGAAATGCCCGATATGTATCCGCCGGGCGAATATGATCTTGCCGGCTTCACTGTGGGTGCAGTCGAAAAATCCGAATTGCTCGACGGTGCCGCTGTACGCGAAGGCGATGTGTTGATCGGTATCGCCAGCAGCGGCCCACATTCAAACGGTTATTCCCTGATTCGGAAAATTTATGATCGCGCTGGTCGCCCAGCCGATCTCGATATTGGTGGCGAAAAACTGATTGATGCCCTGATGGCACCGACCCGCATTTACGTCAAACCGATTCTTGCAATGCTGAAAGAACATGCCATTCATGCGATGGCACATATCACCGGCGGGGGATTGTCGGAAAATATTATTCGCGTTATTCCCGATGGCCTTGGCCTCGAGATTAAAGCCAGCCGTTGGCCATTGCCTCCGGTATTCCAATGGCTGCAAAAAGAAGGCCAGGTTCCGAACCATGAAATGTGGCGCACCTTCAACTGCGGCATCGGTTTTGTCTTAGTAATTGCAGCCGATGATGTCGCAAGCATCGGTGCTGCATTAAAGTCACATGACCTGGCGCATTGGACGATCGGGACAGTGGTGAAAGCAGACGGCGAAGAACGCACGCATATTTCGGAATAAAACGTGACGCTTAATCCGATCAAAAAACTGTCACTACTGTTCGTAGTGTCGGTTTTTGTCATTACCTGGATTAACCCGCGCTGGCCACTGGAACATGGGCTGCACAGTTCGCTGACGGTTGTCGGCCTGATATGGCTGGTCTGGCATGCGAAAAAATATTCGATGAAGAATACGGATTTTTTCCTGGTCTGTTTTTTTATCGCGATTCACTGCATCGCTGCCCGCTGGCTTTATTCGAACGTTCCCTATGACGAATGGTGCAAGGCATTCCTCAACTGGTCGCCGCAGCAGGCTTTCGGTTTCGAGCGAAACCATTTCGACCGCTTGATACATTTTCTTTACGGTATTTGTTTTATGCCGGCAGTCGCGAATTTCATCCGCGTAAAAAATAATATTCGTATGGGCTCTGCACTGGCGATCGCGATGATGCTGATCATGTGCAGCAGCCTAGTTTACGAATGGGCCGAATGGGCAATTGCCATCACGATGTCGCCGGAACAGGCAGAAGCCTACAACGGCCAGCAAGGCGACGTGTGGGACGCACACATGGACATGCTGTTGGCAACACTCGGCGCTACGTTGACGATTCCATTTCTTAAAAAAGTGAATAGTTGAAACAATGACAAGCACGCTTTTGAATTCGAACCGCCAATCATTTCGCATTGCCGTGC
>JBDTTC010000094.1:0-8728 GCA_039930825.1 Arenimonas sp. | reverse complement strand
GGTGACGGTGACCATCCTGGCCGGTCAAACGACCGGGTCGGTGACGGTGCCAACGCTTGCCGATGCGATTGCCGAAGGCACGGAAACCGTGCTGGTCAACTTGGGTGTTCCAAGTGGCGGCGTGACGGTGACCGATGCACAAGGTAGCGGCACGATCCTCGATGTGGCGCCCGCGTTAACGGTGGCCATTGGCGATGCGGTCTCGGTGAACGAAGGCACGGATCTGGTGTACACAGTCACCTTGAGTGGCGGTACGTCGGTCAGCGACATCGTGATTCCTCTGACGTATGCGGGCACGGCGACACCGGTACTCGATTACGCCGGTCAACCGGTGACGGTGACCATCCTGGCCGGTCAAACGACCGGGTCGGTGACGGTGCCAACGATCGACGATGCCATCGATGAACTCGATGAAACCGTCCTGGTCAATCTGGGCGCGACCCCGGTCGGCGTGACGGTAACCGATGCACAAGGCAGCGGAACAATTATCGACAACGACGCACGTTTGGTGACGATCGGAAATGCGGTATCGGTAAATGAAGGCACCAGCCTGAGCTATCCAATCAGTCTGACCACGCCGTCGCTGACCGATACTGTCATCACGATTGCATTGAGTGGTACGGCAACATCGGGTGTGGATTACACGGCACCATCGTTGACCGTCACCATCCCAGCCGGTCAAACCACGGTCAACCTCGTCGTACCTAGCATCAACGATGTGCAAAACGAAGTGACCGAAACTGTCGTTATCACGATTACGGCTGTTACTTCCGGCGATGCATCGCTGGGTGCAACGGTTGTGGGTACCGGCAGCATCCTGGATAACGATGCCGATCTGGTGCCGGTCGCCAACGATGACACCACGGTGTTCACCGAAGGTGATCCGATTAATGGAACCGTCGTCGGCAACGATACCGGCGGTAATGGCCCGAGCGTGTTCAATCAGCTCACAAGCCCGACCAATGGTTCGCTGGTATTCAATCCGGATGGCTCGTTCACTTACACGCCAAATCCTGGCTTCATTGGCAACGATAGCTTCAACTACCAAATTTGCGATGCCGACGCACCACCGGATTGTGACGATGCAACCGTCACGCTCACCGTGTTGCCGAAAGCCAACAAGTTACGGATCCTGAAAGCGGTCAATCCGACGCATGTCACCGCTGGTTCCATGGTGAGCTACACCTTGACCATCCAAAACATCGGCAACATTCCGGTGATTGGCGCCAATGTGGTGGATACACCGCCGGCAGGTTTCAACTTCGTGCCGGGTAGTGTGGTCATTATAGATGCCGATAATGCAGGTAGCACCAGTGGTACTGGTCCGATTATGTTCTCCGGTATTGATGTGCCGGTGGGCGGAAGCGCCACCATTCGTTACCTGCTGCGTGTCAGTGCGGGCTTGCCATCGGGTGAGTTCGTCAATCAGGCAACGGTGTTCCAGGCCGGCATTGCCGTCAGTAATACGGCGGCCGCTTCGGTAACGATGGCCGGTGGTACCGATCCATTGTTCGAACAAAGTCGAATCTGGGGCAAGGTGTGGGACGACAAGAACAGCAACGGTTGGCAGGATGAAGGCGAGCGTGGCATTCCAGGTGTTCGCGTAGCGACCGTGGAAGGCTTGATTGCCGAGACCGATTCGAAAGGCCGTTACCATTTCGAAGGTCTCACACTGTCGAATCAGGAACGCGGTCAAAACTTTGTGGTGAAAGTAGACAAGTCCACGATTCCGGAAGGCGCCGTGTTTACTACCGAAAACCCACTGCTGCGTCGCGTAACGCCAGCGGTTCCTGTGCGCTTCGACTTCGGCGTCAAATTGCCGCCGTCGCCGGAAGTGATTGCACCGCAACCCGAGGCGGAACCATTGCCGCAACCGTCTGCACCAATCGAGCTCGGCGCGGTGTATTTCGATACCGATCGCACCACGATTAAATCGGAATACACCCGCATGCTCGATGACATTGCCACGCAAATCGAAGCCGCAAAAGGAGGCGCCGTGGTCTTGACCGGTTACGCCGATTTGCGCGGTAGTGATGAATACAATCGTGATCTGGCTCTACGCAGGACCAAAGCGGTATTGGCGGAAATTGCCAAACGTTTGAGCCCCGAAGCAAAAGCCAATCTGAAAGTTGAAGTAGAGGCTGCCGAGAAACAACCGGGAGCAGGCCAATGAACAGGAAACCCTGGTTGATGAATACCCGCATGAAGTATCTGGACTGCACCTTGATCAGCATCCTCGGCACGATGAGTGCCGGGGCAGTGCTGGCTCAGGAAGCAGCGATTGAACCGGTAACGCAGGTTCAAGTGCAAAGCATGGGTGAAGCCGAATCCAAAGTGAACGACAAAAACGATTTGCAACACAACCGTCGCGTTGACATCAAGCAAATAAAACCTGTGCAGGCACCGAAGCTTGGTCGTGCACAAATCGAATTGCCGAACGGCGGTTTGATCTGGGCAACCGAAGACCCGCAATTGTCGCAACCGGAATTGAATATTAGCGCCAACTCGATTGTTGCTTTTGCTGAAGGAAAAATTCAGGAGCCGGTGAGTTTTTTCTCGCGCACCAATTACGTTGCCTTCATGAAGCGCATCGAAATTTCTGTTTATCGCGGCACTGATTCCGATTACACCGAAGTCCTCGCTAAAATCGACGTGCCGCTGGAAAATGTTACCACCGTACAATGGGATGGTGCATTGCCGAGCGGTCTGAATTTGCGTCAAGGCGATTATCTGATTTTCGTGGCGCGTGCCTATGATGATGAAGGCCATTTCGACGAAACCCAGCCGCAACGTATGCAGCTGGTACGTCCGGAAGATATCAAAAAACAACAGCAGGGCCTGGTGAATTCTGCCGGAACGACTGAGCTAGGTTTGTCGGCTTCGCAAATTCAGGCACGACAATTATTGGATCAAAGCTTTTCCAGTAATGGTTTGCGTCAGCAAAATATCCGTATTTACGGCTCGCGTGTTCGCGTGCGCGGTGAAGATATTGCCGAAGGTGCGGAAGTAAAAATCAATGGTCAAAGTTATCCGGTCGATCAGCAACGCAAGTTCGTTGCCGAATATCTGGTGCCGGTCGGCACGCATCATTTCGATGTCGAGATAAAAGATAAAAACCAGGTCAGCAAACAAGGCATGGATGTTGCCGTTAGCGGCCGCTATATGTTCATGGTGGCTTTGGCCGATGTGACATTGTCGGATAATTCGGTCAGCGGTTCGGTTGTGCCGGCTGGTACCGATGACAAATACGACGGCTTCATCACCGAAGGTCGCCTTGCGTTTTATCTGAAAGGCAAAATCAAAGGCAAGTATCTCGTTACCGCACAGGCCGATACCCACGAGCAGGAAATTTCCCGCTTGTTTAACGGTTTTCTCGATTCCGATCCGCGCGATGTTTTCCGCCGTTTAGATCCCGACCAGTATTATCCGGTTTACGGTGACGATTCCACGACGTATCGCGACGTCGATACGCAAGGTCGTTTGTATGTGCGCGTTGACTGGGACAAGAGCCAGGCTATCTGGGGTAATTTCAGCACCGGTTTTACCGGCACCGAATTTGGTCAATACAGTCGCAGTCTTTACGGTGCTGCACTGAGCTGGCGCAGTCCGGAAACCACCACGTTGGGCGATCCAAAACGCGAGTTACGCGGTTTCGCAGCGAATGCACAAAGTGCTTACGGCCATACCGAATTTCTCGGTACCGGCGGTAGTTTGTATTATTTACATAACACCGATTTATTGCCCGGTTCGCAGCAAGTAGTTCTGGAAGTACGCGATACTACCACCGGCCGTGTCGAGACTCGCGCCAATCTGGTAATGGGTGCCGATTATGAAATCGATGAATTGCAGGGGCGATTGATTTTAACCAGACCGCTGGCACAAATTGTTCGCGATAATTTACCGAGCATTATTCGTGATCAGCCACTGGACGGTTTCGAAAATCGTTTGCTGGTCGATTACGAATACATTCCTTCGGGCTTCAACAGCGATGAAATGAGCACCGGTGGTCGCGGCAAAGTCTGGCTCGGTAATCACGTTGCCATTGGCGCCACTTATGTCGATGAAAATCGTGCAGGCGACGATTACCAATTGCAGGGCGCCGACCTGACCTTGCAGGCCGGTCGCGGTACTTATCTGAAGCTGGAACAAGCGCGTTCGCAAGCGACCAGTGCGCCGGTGTTTTATTCTGATAACGGCGGTTTGTCATTCACTCAAACCAATCCGCTTAGTGCAATAGATCGCCAAGGTGATGCACAAAGCATTGAAGCACGTGCCAACTTCAAAGAGTTGGGTTGGACCGAACGGGAATGGACAGCAGGCGCGTGGTGGCGATCGATTGATCCGGGTTTTTCGGTATCTCGTTCCGATACGGGTTTAAAATCGGAAGAGCAGGGTTTTGAATTCGCCGGCAATATCAATGACCAATGGCGTTTGACCGGTCGCTACAGCGATGCCAAACGCGGCACCAATGAAGTTGAACAATCGCAGATGCAAGTGCAATGGCGTCCAAATGCCAATGCCGAATTGACCGGCGAAGTGCGTCGCGTCACCGACACCAATGCAGGCATTTCCGCTTCGGGTACTTTGGCGGCCATTCGTTATGGTCAACGCGTAAATCCGAGCGTCGAACTGTATGGCGTAGCGCAAGTCACGCTGGATGATGACAACGGCAATTACGCCAATAACGATGCCTACACTGCAGGTGCGAAATATACCTTCGGGAATTTGTCATCGGTCGGCGCGGAATACACCACCGGTGATCGTGGCGATTCCGCCCGTATCAATGCCGAATATCGTTTAAGCCCGGAACATTCGATTTACGGTGCTTACACGTATTCAACCGATGTCACGACTGGCGACACCTTGTTCGATAATCAAAATCCTACCGGTATTACGCTTGGACAACGCTGGCGGATTTCGAATCAAGTCAACGTGTTCAATGAAAGCCAGTTCCTGAAAACACCCAATGAAAGCGGACTTGCACATACCTTTGGTTTGGATTTTTATCCCAGTGAAGGCTGGACCACCGGGTTTACTTTGCAGCACGGCGAACTTGAAAATGTTGCCGGAATCGTTAATCGCAATGCCTATAGCGTGAGTGGCGGTTACACCGATCAAGACATGTCCTGGAACAGCAAACTGGAATATCGCCGCGATACCGGTGTTGAAGAACGCAAGCAATGGGTTGGCACCAATCGTCTGTCGTACAAAGTGAATGATGATTGGCGTCTTGCGGCACGTTTGAATTTCGGCAATACCGAAGATCTGCTGGATCCTTCTGCCGATGCGAAATTCATCGAAGGTAATTTTGGTTTCTCGTATCGCCCGGCGGCGAATGATCGCTGGAATGTATTGGGCCGTTATACCTACTTGTATGACCTGACCAGCTTTGGCCAGGAGACCCTTTCCGATTACGACCAGCGTTCGCAAATTCTATCCTTCGAAGGCATTTATCGCGCTACTGAAAGTTGGGAGTTCGCCGGCAAAGTGGCGCGTCGTCACGGCGAAGCGCGCCTGACCCGTGCGTCTGGGCCGTGGTTTGATAGCACCGCCAATTTCTGGGCGGCGCAAGCGCGTTACCAAACGACTTATAAATGGGATGGCTTGATCGAATACCGGTGGTTAAATACGGTGGAGGATGACGGTACTCGTCAAGGTTGGTTGATTGGTGTTGATCGCCATATCAGTCAAAATTTCCGCGTTGGCGTTGGTTACAACTTTACGCAATTCAGTGACCAGCTGACCTCGCTGGATTTCGATCACAAGGGATTTTTCCTGAATTTTACCGGCGTTTATTGATGCTGTAGCGGCAGGAATACGGGGTGCAAAAAAACGGCGATTAAGACGCCGTTTTTTTTGACTTGAATATTTGGATCAAATCGCTTCAAAGCGGTTTGCCGCAACATTCTTTTTGACTTTTGTAGGGTCCCAGATGCGGCCATTCATTGCCACATAAACACCTGGCGGTAACGATTGCACTGCGCCCACTGCGGTGCCGATATTGAATTCCGCATCCGAGCCACGAAAGCGTGCGGGATTCAATGCGCCGGTCAACACAATGGTTTTATCTTCAATTGTTGCCAACACTTTTGCCGTTTCCACCATGGTATCGGTACCGTGCGTTACCAGTACGTGTTTGGCAGATTGTGCAGCAATCGTGGCGCGTAATAATTCGCGGTCTTCCTGATTGATGTGGAGCGAATCTTTGCGAATGATCGGAATCAGCGTGAATCTGAAAGCCACACCCAGCTCACGCAAGATGCCGCCAATTTGCGGGTCACCAATTTGATAGTCGGATTTATCATCGAAATAAATTTTGTCGATGGTGCCACCGGTAGTGACGATTAATAATTCTTCCATTGCCATTCCCGAAATATTTGAGCTGCCATTCAAGCCGTTTTTTCTGCCGACTTCTTGGTGAAACGCGCTTTCATGCCGTCCCAGCTGGCCGCCATGATAACCCATACCGAAATCGCTGCTTCGCCGATACCTAGTGGCCATATCTCGCGAAGCGTCCAGGCTTCCATGACGCCGTGGCAGAAATAGAACAGCGCCAGTGTTCCACCCCAGAATGCAAAAGTGCGGTGCTTTATCAGCACCAAAATGCAGACGGGAATCAACGGAAGCGCAAACAATAATGTAACAAGCCATGCAGCCAAGACCTGCGGTGGCGCCATCAGACAATGCCAAAACACTTGATACGCGAGCAATGCCACTATGCCCAGTACCGTCCAGCGTTTGGACAAACTCATGCCGAAAGTTTCCTGGCCGTTTCTGCAACGCGTTTACCGAGAGCTCGCGCCAATTGCATTTCATCGGCGCTCAGTTTTGCATTGTCTTCGCCACCGGCAACATGGCTTGCACCATAAGGCGTGCCACCGGTTTGGGTGGTGGATAGTGCCGCTTCGGTAAAAGGAATGCCGACCAGCAACATGCCGTGATGTAGAAGCGGTGTCATCATCGATAACAAAGTTGATTCCTGTCCGCCATGCATGGAGGCGGTCGATGTGAAAACAGCAGCAGGTTTCCCCGCCAGGGTGCCGCTCGCCCATTCGGCGCCGAGGGTATCGATGAAATATTTGACCGGTGCCGCCATATTGCCGAAACGCGTTGGGCTGCCGACAATCAAACCTGCGCATTCCTGCAAATCTTTTTTATCGGCGTAGGGGGCGCCTTCCTCGGGTACTGACGGTGCTGCTATTTGTGTGATCGGTGCTACTGCCGGTACCGTGCGCAAACGCGCCTGTAAACCGCCTTCTTCAACGCCTCGCGCTATTTGCCGCGCGAGCGCTGCAACTGATCCGCCGCGTGAGTAATATAAAATCAGAATCTCTTGCATACGTGCTCCCAAACAGTCTGCGTAGCCTAACCTATGGGCCGGCTCGGGTGCAGTCTGTTAATCTTGCGCCATGACCTTTATAGACACCGTGAAGCACCGGCTAAGCCGTACCGATTGGTATCGGTTGCAGAGTTTTTTCCGTTTCATCACCAAGCGCTTCATCGATGACCGCTTGTTTGCATCGGCCGGTGCGCTGGCTTACACCACGATGTTTGCATTGGTGCCATTCAGCGCGGTATTTCTGGCCGTCATGTCGGCGTTTCCGGTATTCGATGAATGGACCACTGCGCTAATTAATTTCGTGTTCAATAATTTCGTGCCCAGTTCCGCCCGCCAGATAGAACAATACGTGATGGGTTTTTCCGAATCAGCCAAATCGCTTACGGTTGCGGGCATTACTGCATTGCTGATATCGGTATTGCTGACGATGTGGAGCATCGAGCGTACTTTCAATCGCATTTGGCGCGTGCCGACGATTAGACCAAAGTTCACGCGCTTTCTTTTGTATTGGGCCTTGCTGACGCTCGGTTCGATACTTACCGTTGCCGCGATTTCAGCGTCTTCGAGCCTGTTCGCCTACGCTGAGCTATCGGGACTGCAAACGCAGGGCATCAGTAACGTGCTATTGCGTTGGTCGCCATTCCTGATCGAATTATTCGCGATGACTGCAGCTTATTGGTTGATCCCGCACAGGCGCGTACCGTTTCGCTTTGCGGCCGCCGGTGGTTTGTTGTCGGCCTTGCTGTTTGAGGGGCTGAAATTCGGTTTCACCAGTTATATCCGCAATACGTCGTTCGAACAGCTTTATGGTGCGCTGGCCTTGATTCCGATTTTCATGGTCTGGCTATATTCGAGCTGGGTAGTCATTTTATTTGGTGCATCGGTAGCCGCCAGCATGTCGGCATTCCGTTATCAACCCCGTATTTACCGTTTGCCGGTCGGGCAGGAGTTTTACGCCTATTTGCGCTTGCTGGGCCGTCTGGACGCCTGTCGCGGAACCGGCCACGGTTTGCATTTGCAGCAAATGCAGGAAATCGAACCAATGATGACTGATGACCTGTTGCAGCAATTACTGACGGGCTTGTCGAGTCTTCATATTGTGATGCGCAGTGAAAACGGTGGCTGGGTGCTAACCCGCGATTTGAATGCCGTGTTACTGAAGGAGCTTTATGAACGCCTTAATTTGCGTATTCCGACCAGACAGATAAATTTGCCTGGTAGCGACGATGTTTACGGAAAGGCGGCCATTGACGCCTTGTCGCATCTGCGTGAACCATTGTACGAACCGCTCAGCCGTAGTGTCGGTAGTTTTATCAAACCCATCAAGGAAGCACAGTGTGAAAAATAAGATCGGATTCATTCTCGCCATCGTAATTTGTATTGGTGCCT
>JBDTTC010000093.1:0-3129 GCA_039930825.1 Arenimonas sp. | reverse complement strand
TGGTTGGCAGAAAACGGATTCGATGCACAAATGGGCGCACGTCCAATGTCTCGCTTGTTACAAGACAAGATCAAGCGTCCTCTGGCCGACGAGCTGTTGTTCGGAAAATTGTCGAATGGCGGTCGCGTCACCGTGATGGTCGAGAACGGTGAGTTGAAAATCGATACGCAGGCCGAGCCGGAAAAACTTTTGCCCGCCACGGTTGATTAATTTTAATATCCTGTTAACAATCAGGGCCGCTGTTAGCGGCCCTTTTTTTAACTGGCGATACTGATGAAAAAAATCTTAATCGGCATTGTATTGATCATGATGCTCGTTGCAGCCTATTTTCTTGGCAAATGCGACAAGCCTGCAATATCGGTCCTGCATGGAACAGGGCAGGCATCTGAATCAGTAAGTGCCACTGATTCAACAGAATCCAGCGATCTTCGTTTAGTATCGAAAAAAACCAGCCAACCATTACCCGCGTCGAATATGCCATTGGCGCAAATCTATGTCGGATTACAGCACCGCGCCGATGCAGGTGACGGCAAAGCAGCCTGCCGATTGGCAATTGAATTGATACGCTGCAATCAGGCATTGGCAATGAGCAAGATAGTAGCCATGTCGACTGGCGCACCCAACCTGGGTAAATCGGACGATGAATTACAAGATGACAATGCGACCGATGAATTGCACCTCGGGTTTATGGAAAAGGTCCAAAATTGTGGAAACCTATCCGACAAACAGTTAAAAATGACGCACCGTTATCTGAGACAGGCTGCGCTGGCATCAGAACCGGATGCCATGATCGCTTATGCGGATGGTATGGGAATTGTGAATGAAGGCAATTTTGCATTCGTACGCAGTGAAAATCTTGATGCGTGGCGTCGCGAAGCGCTACCGATAGCA
This sequence comes from Arenimonas sp., assembly GCA_039930825.1. GTDB lineage: Bacteria > Pseudomonadota > Gammaproteobacteria > Xanthomonadales > Xanthomonadaceae > Arenimonas. The sequence goes on along the minus strand of JBDTTC010000093.1, from coordinate 2,238 downwards.
GAAAACGCTTTGCGTCATGGAATTCCAGAGGCTATTTTTTTGTTTAACAATGGATATAGCGAGGATTTTTCCCTTTTTAGTGGATTAATCGAAAACGATCCATACCGCGCCGAAACCATGCGCTTATTGAGATTGAGAATAGAAGGCAAGGCTTTTAGCGCAGCAACGACTCTAAACGCGTCCGATTATCAACGTGCATTATCGGAGTCGGAAAGTATGTTCAAGAATTATTTCCAAGGTCTGGTCAATCCGAAAGCCAGTTTCATGCGTCGCTTGATAAGTGCAAACACCACAGGGAAAGAAGCCGCGGCTCCCTGCGAGTGAGTTGTAAGGCTCCAATTGAAAACAAAAACGGCAGCCGAGGCTGCCGTTTCTATATTGGGTGTTCGCGAGAACTTACTTCATACGATAGGTAATTCGACCCTTGGTCAAATCGTATGGAGTCATCTCAACTTTCACTTTGTCGCCGGTAAGAATACGAATGTAATTCTTGCGCATGCGGCCTGAAATATGGGCGGTGATGGTATGGCCATTCTCGAGTTTTACCCGGAAAGTGGTGTTAGGCAGGGTATCCATTACCGTGCCTTCAAATTCTATGGAATCGTCTTTTGACATGCTTTAAATATCAGGGGCAGGAGTGCCACGAAGTCGCGAATAATGCCACGGATAGCTATTTCTTGCAAAGAACCCGTTAAGCAAGGCATTCAGACGCGGCAAATGGCGCTATCCGGCCACTCCAAAGTCCTGGCACCTCAGCCATGGCAGATAAACGCGCAACTTTATGGATGAATTCTGGCCGTGGCATAAACTCTGCTCCCATGGATTGGAGGTGTGGGTTTTCGACCTGGGCATCAATTAATGGCCAGCCCCAGCCTTGCAGAATTTTACCCAGGGCAGCCAGGGCAATTTTGGAAGCACCACTTTCGGCACTGAACATGCTTTCGCCGAAAAACATGCGGCCGATGGCAATACCGTAAATACCGCCGATTAATTTTTCATCCGAAAATACTTCCACGCTATGGGCATGCCCCCGATGATGCAGATGGACATAGGCATCAATCATTTCCGGGTGAATCCACGTACCGTGCTGGCCTTTGCGAGGCGCAACAGCGCAATGATGGATGACTTGCCTAAATGATGTATCAACCCGAATTTGCCAGCATGATTTTTTAAGCTGACGCTTGAATTTTTGCGATAGGTGAATCGCGCCGGTTTTAAACACCATGCGTGGGTCCGGGCTCCACCACAAAATGGGTTGCCCGTTCGAAAACCATGGAAAGATTCCACTGCGATAGGCGTTTAATAATCGTGTTTCCGACAGATCGCCGCCTGCTGCCAGCAAGCCATCGGGTTCGTGCAAGGCCAGACGCACATCCGGGAACGGTGCATTTTCATCCTTGCCTAGCCAGTTCATTTCAATCGACATGTCGGTAGGGGCTGTGCTCGAGTACCTGATCGCGGTAATTCAGGATATGTTCTCGCTCCTCATCGCACCATGGCCTCAATGCATCGGCAAATGCTTTCTCGACCATGAAATGGCGGCTATAAGTCAGCACCGGCATAAAGCCGCGAGCGATTTTATGTTCGCCCTGGGCGCCGGGCTCGAAATATTGCAGGCCTTCACGAAGACAGTATTCGATGCCTTGGTAATAGCAGGTTTCGAAATGCAGGCCTGGAATATTTTCTGATGCACCCCAGTAGCGTCCATAAAGTGTGGTGTCACTACGAAGGCAAAAGGCACCGGCAATCGTTTCGCCATTTTTAAGCGCCAGAAAGATCACGATGCTTTCCGCCATCTCGCGGCTCAGGTATCTGAAAAATTCCAATGTCAGGGCAGGGTGATTACCTTTTTCAAGCTGTGTCGAGCAATAAAAGCTGTACATTGCTGAAATATCATCGTCGCTGATTTCATGTCCGGAAACACAACGAAGCGTGACTCCGGCTTTGGCAACCTGATTTCTTTCCTGCTGAATATTTTTTCTTTTCTTTCGGTTTAAAGCCGATAGAAAGTCATCAAAACCTTGCCAGCCTAAATTATTTTGCCAATGAAACTGGATGTCACAACGCTTGAGCCAGTAGTCGGGCAAGGCGAAGGCTTCTGATTCAGGCAAGAAATTGATATGTACGGAAGAGAGTTTTTCATCTAGCGCTTTTTTTTCTAGACTATGAATTAATTTCTCACGGGCATCGGCATTAATTGCCATCAAACGCGGCCCCGTTACTGGCGTGTAGGGAATA
>JBDTTC010000092.1:0-4723 GCA_039930825.1 Arenimonas sp. | reverse complement strand
CTTGCGTTGAATATAGGGTGCCGCCCTGGCGCACCGTTTGTTTGATGATGCTCGACTACGTCCGATTCCTTGGCTTCTTTGCTTATCGCTCGATTTGGACCTGCTTGTCCGGCCTTGGCTTGACGCTGCGGTACATTACGACCCCCAGAGTGATCAATGAAAAAATTACGATCAGCAACATGAGTAACTTGGTCATGCCATCACTGCTTGCTGTCATGAATATCGGGCCATCCATAATGGCCCACACCATGACGGCGCACGTAAGCAGACTCGTGGTGGTTTCAATTCGCCGCAACAGTGGCGTGTGCTGACCATTTATGATTACCGCGATAAAAAACGGGACGTTTAACGCGATAAGTGCAAACAAGATCGGCCCCTGCAACTGAAGAAAGCTGTCGGTGTAGGTTAGTGCCTGATACGCCACGGGTGCCGCATGACCGCCCCAAACGACATCCAGCACCCAACGTGGCTCGACCAAAATATACAAGCCGAACATGATGCCGATAAGCCCCATCACCATACCCAGACGACCACCGTGAATCCGATCATTCGCCTTCGGTTTCCACTCCGGGTTTTGCGGCCAGCGACGAGCAACCCAGGCGCTGATGCCGAAACCCGCCACCAGTACACCGGGCCACCATAGCGAACCAATTACCGTGCCCATCCACCATTTGACTAGCGCATTGAGAAAGCCCAGCTCGGGTGCAGTTTGCACTAACTCCAACAATCCCAAACCCCAGATAAGTGCGAGCCCGATAAAAGTGGCGTGCAAGAATTTTTGTCCGTCGGCGGGATCGATAATGTTCAAGGCTGGACGATAACGCGCGGCAACCGTTTGTGGATGACCAAAGGCGTTCAGGAATTCCGTCGCCATGGCTGCATCGATAGCGAGGCCGGTGTCTTCGGCTTTATCCTGCAAGCCTTCGTTGATCAGTGCACGCAATTCAAACGCCACATCGTTGCGTAGCTTGCGTGGCAATTGCAGCGCCACTTCGGTCACGTAGGATTCGATCACGTCATGTGCAGTCATTTTCATATTCAGTCCTCAATCAACAATTCACTCATGGCGTCATTCATGCCCTGCCATGACTCGGTGAGCTTCTTGAGCAATTTTCGTCCGTCCGCATTCAGCGAGTAGTAACGCCGCTGCGAGCCACCTTCGAGTTTCCATTCGCTTTTCAGCAAGCCTTGCGTTTCCAGCCGGCGCAGCAGGGGATACAAGGTGCCTTCTTCAATCGGCATTCCTTTTTCCGCCAGCGCCTGTCTTAATTCATATCCATAACGCGGAGCCCGCAATTGCGAGAGCGTAGCCAAGACCACCACCCCGCGCCGCAGCTCGAGTTCCAGTTTTCCGAATGTGTCTGTAGCAACCATGTTGCGCACAGTACTGTGTGTTACACAGTATGTCAAGTGCGGTTTTTCATAATGGGTATTTTTCGCTCAGCCTGAAACATAACGCGATAAGGTGCGCACCCAAATCTTGCGTTGAATATAGGGTGCCGCCCTGGCGCACCGTTTGTTTGATGATGCTCGATTGTGTCCGGTTCCTTGGCTTCGATTCGGTGCGCTTGAGCGCACCCTATGTACTACGGAAACATTCCTGAGACTTAAAGCACGAGGTGAGACGGAAAAGCGATAGCTACGGGATTGAGGCAATCTCAATAATAATGCGATTTATGGATTACGAGAGTGCTATTTCGATTCTGTTTTTACCGGCCGTCTTCGCCACGTAGAGTGCTTGATCCGCTGTCTCGATAAGCCGCTCCTCGGTTTCATCGGAGTGATCATAATCGGCAATCCCGAATGTCATCGTAAGCGAAAATAACGCTTCACCGACGGTAAACGTCAACTGGCTTACTTGCTGTCGGATTCTTTCAAGACAACTGATTGCCTCAGCCGCCGAGACGTGCGAGAACATCATGCAAAATTCGTCACCGCCGTATCGCCCCACCACATCTTCACCCCGGATTTCTTCCAACAAGATGGCTGCTACGGCTTTGAGCACTTTATCGCCGACCTGGTGGCCATATTGGTCGTTGATTTGTTTGAAACCATCCAAATCGCAGATGGCAAAGCTCAATTGAAACCCGCGTCGGCGGGCAGAATGCATCGAGGCACGCAGTCTTTCCATGAAATGGCGTCGGTTGAACAAGCCCGATAATTCGTCGGTGGAAGCCTCCAGGCGCAGCTTGGCTTCCAGTGCCTTGATGGTGGTGATGTCTTTGGCAATGGTCGACATGAACTCGACTTGCCCCTCGGGGCGCCGATGCGCCAGCACAATTTGCGAGACTGGAATGGCTTCTCCTGTTCGGGGTTGCAAGGCTGATTCGCCAATCCACACGCCGTGGTCCAGGGACGTGGTAACAGCATTTCCGGTGAGAACATCTGCGGCCCAGTCGGTATAGATATCATCCAGCTCGATGGAAGAAATATCCTCCTCAAGGCCAATGCCCAGCATCTCGCGTCCAGCCCTGTTGATATAAGACACGCGACCATCGGACCAGGACATCCCCACCAAGTCGCTCGTGGCTTCGATGATCGCCACATAACGGGCGCGCTCATCATCGACTTTTTTCTGTTCGGTATAGTCACGAGCGATCGCATACATCAACTGATCTTCGGAAGACCAGCGTGATGACCAACTCACGTGGAGAACCGATCCATCCTTGCGGATATAGCGATTGATAAAATCGACCGTATGAAGCCCCGAAATTATTTTGCTGGCCACCAGCGTGGTGCGTTCGTAGTCTTCCGGATGCACCAGCTCCATATATTTGCGCCCCACCAATTCGCTTGGCAGATAACCCCACACCCGTTTACTGGCCGCGCTGACCATGGTGAATTGTCCTGCCGCATTGACCGTGCAAACGACGTCCATGGACTGATCCAATATTCGGTCCAATGCGTTCGCCGTCGTTTGCAATTCTTCATGCAGTGCGCGGTATTTGCCTTCCGACACTTGCAACGCGGCAAAATTGTTATCGGACTTGTTCTTGAGGTAACCCACAAGTATTGCCGCAAAGGGAAGTGCAACTGCCAGAACAGTCAATCGAACCTGAGTCTCGGTACTGAAACGGAATGCGTCACCCGGAAGCATCCAGGTAAACATCGAGTAAGCGAATAGCAACAATGCGCAGACCAGGCCGCCTCGCGTGGAACCCCAATACGCAGCAATGATGACCGGGACAGCGAGTGCCGGTGGTGGTGAATCGAGGCGGCCAATGTTGGCATTGGTGAAAACAATGCCGGCAATCACAAAAAGCGAGACACACAATCCGATAAGCAACTGCCGGGAGGTTTGACCGATCATGTCAGGCCTTTCGCATGGGTGGTTCGAGAATAACCCTAATCGAAAACAAGAAACAAGGACACCCAAGGATTTCAAAAGCTGATTCAGGTTTCGGCAATGGATTAGTTTGATAATTTCTCTGTTTCCTATAAAAAGCACTGCCGCACTTGCAGTGCTTTTGTTTTATTCGGGTCATTAAAAACGCGATTAGGTGAGCACCAAAAATCTTGCGTTGAATATAGGGTGCCGACCTGGCGCATCGTTTGTCTAATGCATGCTTCATGCGGGTGCCGGGCGGCACTTATTTATTTACCGTCAATCTGCTCGAACGGCATCGACGGCTACTGGTTGAACATATTGACGATTTAAGATGTTCTTTTCGTGAGACACAACGTGCGCGACCATTTGAAATTATTGCCATTGTGATTTTACCCGACCACCTGCATTGCATTTGAAAACTGCCCGAGGGCGATTCGGATAATTCCAGTCGGTGGTCGCAAATAAAAACGGGATTTTCAAAACGCATATCTGCCGACGAGCGGCTATCGAAATCACGCTCTGCTCGCCGCGAGCGCGGAATCTGGCAACGTCGATTTTGGGAGCGATTGATTGAAGACGAAAACGATCTTCAAAACCATATTAACTATGTGCATGTAAATCCGCTAAAACACAAACATGTTTCGCATGTTAGTGATTGGCCATACTCGAGTTTTCACCGTTATGTAAAGCGAGGGGTTTGTTTTGATAATTGGTCGGGATAATAGGGTGCCGCCCTGGTGCACCGTTTGTCTGATGGTGCTCGATTGTGTCCGGTTCCTTGGCTTCGATTGGTGCGCTTGAGCGCACCCTATGTATTTCAGGAACTTCAGCTTTTTTTCTTTTTCAGCGAAGGCTTTAGTTTCTTGTTCCGCTGCTGGGTGTCGAGTGCACCAGAGGCGGCGGCTTTCAGTAATTTCTTGAAAGTAGGACATTCGGCATGACTAGGTGCCGGGCACACCGCAGCATGTCGTAGGCCGCGGCGTACCGCGCTCAGTTGCCGAATCGTCGCATCCAGCTCGCTCGCTTTTGCAGACAGCAATTTCCTGTCGATGTTGGGTTGGCCGGTGGGTGAAAGCATGGAATGCACTTCGTCCAGCGAAAGCCCCGCCACCTGACCCAGTGCTACCAAAGCCAGTTGATCGAGTACGGCGGGAGCAAATCGACGCCGGGTACCCTGAGGGGCGAGAGAGGCGATCAGCCCCCTTTTTTCGTAATAGCGAAGTGTCGCCGCCGACACGCCGGTGCGCTTGGCAACTTCTGAAATGTCCATCGAAAATACCCCTTGACTTGAAGTTGACTTCAACTTGTATGGTGGACTTGGAAATTTCCCCGGTCAATCCAAAAAGGTATTCAAAATGACATCACTGCAAGCTATCGAGCGCATTCTTCTCGTTG
>JBDTTC010000091.1:0-6156 GCA_039930825.1 Arenimonas sp. | reverse complement strand
CGGGGGCTACTAGGCACAAACTTTCAGTAGCATTTGCTGATACTTCAACGAAGGCCGGTTAATCACCGGCTTTTTGCGTTCATAAAGTCTTCACAACCCGCTAGACTCAGCCTGTCTCAACAATCATGGGTTCTCAATGAACTGGTTAATCGGCTTTATCGCTTTGTTCGTCGGTGTTGTTATGTCGCAGGAGCGTTGGTTGTTGGGAGGCTCGCTCGGTTTCTTCATCGGCTGGCTATTGTCATCGGTGAGTCAACTGGGAACCCGGCTGAATAGTTTCGAAGCCGAATTAATGCAGGCACGCGATGCCTTCCGGAAACTGGCCGCCGAACGTGACCAGCTCAATGCAAAGCTTAAAGAGGCACCGGCAGCTGCACAGCCAGCTAACGCTGTGGTTACACCCGAAGCATCGAAGCCTATGCCACCGCCGATTCCTGCTGCAACGGTGCCAGGTTCACCTTCAATGAATGCAGTGAAGCCAGTCGAGCCGCTGGCCACAGCCCCAACACCTTTGCCATCAATGGCGGAAAAAGCGAATGTCGCCAATCGTGCGGTATTCACCAGCAGCGAACCCATGCCGCCACCAGCTGCAGCAACCCTGCCACCAGTTGCCGCTGCATCGACACCAACTCCACCGCCCATTACGGCCACGACAAAACCAAGTCCACCACCTATCGAGACTGCCAGCATGCCGCGCTCAAGCACACCCGATGTCAAATTCACATCGGCCACAAGAGAGATGTCCTGGGACGAACGCATGTTGGATACCATCAAGCGCTGGTTTACTGAAGGTAATGTGCCCGTCAAGGTCGGTGTTGTAGTCACCTTTTTCGGTGTGGCAGCATTGCTACGCTATGCCTATGTGCAGGGCTATTTCACTTTCCCGATTGAATATCGCCTGATCATCATTGTGGTCGCGGCGCTCGCAGCTCTTGCCTTTGGCTGGCGCGAACGGGAACGCAATCCAGCCTTCGGTTTGAGTCTTCAGGGTGGTGCGATTGGCACCTTGATGCTCACCACATTTGCCGCCTACAAATATTTCAATTTATTGCCTGCCGAACTGAGTTTCGGATTGATCGTAATACTCGTTGCCGGAGCGGCCTTGCTGGCAGTGCTGCAAAACACGATGTGGATTGCGGTGCTGGGCTTTCTGGGCGGATATCTGGCACCAGTCCTTATTTCCACCGGTGGTGGCAACCACATCGCCTTGTTCAGTTATTACGCGATCTTGAATACCGCAGTCTTTGCCATCGCTTGGAAAAAGTCCTGGCGTGTATTGAATTTGATGGGCTTCGTATTCACCTTCGGCGTCGGTACTGCCTGGGGCGTTAAATATTACAAGCCCGAGTTGTTTAATTCCGTAGAGCCATTCCTGATCCTGTTCTTCGTGTTCTACACGTTAATCGGCTTGATGTATGTGATCAAGCAAACCGAATACCGCAAGCCATGGGTGGACGGTACGCTGGTATTCGGCACGCCGTTGCTGGCGTTTCCGTTGCAGGCAAAATTGCTTGAAGACAATCGCCTCGGCCTTGCATTCAGTGCGTTAGTAATATCGATCATTTATGGCGGCATGGTGTATTTTCTGCATCGTCGTAAAAATGAACGTTTGCTCGCAGAAGCTTATGGTGCGTTGGCGCTGGGTTTCGCAACGCTGGCTATTCCGCTCGCGTTTTCCGCAGCCACAACGGCGACGGTATGGGCTCTTGAAGGTGTTGGTGTTGCCTGGATCGGTCTTCGTCAAAAACGTACACTGCCAATCGTCAGCGGTGTATTGCTACAGCTGCTGGCGGCGGGCTCATTCCTGGTATCCATACTCAACGAACCCTACAATTCGAGCGACCTGGAACAATTGGTATTGAATCCGCATTATCTGGGTGGATTTATCATCGCCATCTCCGGTTTCATGTTAAGCCTGGTTTTCAGACGTTTGAGCAATAACAGGGTAATGCCCATCATGTCATTCCTGTGGGCGTGCATGTGGTGGTTTGGCTCGATGCTGCATGACTTTGATATTGCGGACCGCAGCATCGGTATCTGGCAATACGCCATGTTGTATATCTCGGTCACCATGTTTGCCGCCACCTTGTTGCAAAGCAAGCTCCAATGGCCTGCAATGAAGAAACTGGCTGCTTTCAGCATATTCAGTGCGCCGGTATTCGTTTTGCTTGCGGCAGATAAATTCCATGCTCCCCTGATGATGCCGACCTGGGCCTACTGGGCCGCATTCCTGGTCGGCAGTATTTATGCCTTGTGGACCGAAGCGAATGATGAAGCGGCAGAGTCTTCACGTGCTGGTGGCTTCATGCATATCGTGCTGTTGTGGTCTGCGGCATTGGCCTTGAGTTTGCAATGGCATTACCAGGTCGATAGCCAGTGGAATCTGGCGCAGGGCTGGTATGCGCCTGCAATCTGCCTGCCGATCGGTTTAATGACTTTGGGCCTATGGCGCATGCGTAATGTATTCGCTTGGCCAATGCACAATCGTTTCCACGGCTATGACGCTGCGTGGTTTACACCTGCATTTGCAATGCTGGCTTGTGCCTGGGTAATCGGCTTGTTTCTGGAAGGAAGTTCGTCGCCGGTAATGTATATCCCGATTATCAATCCATTGGAATTAAGCCTGTTGGCAACGGCTGCCTTGTTCGGCGGATACATCAGGCACGAGAAGCCGGAAATGGAAAGTGTCCTGAAACTTTGGCCATATGTCGGCTTCGTTTTTGTCACCATGGCTACCTTGCGCGGCGTGCATCATTTGTATCACCTGCCTTGGGACGCCGCTCTTCTGAGTACCGGCATAACTCAAGCCAGTTTGACCATTGTCTGGAGTCTGTTGGGTGTAAGTGGCCTGATTCTCGGTTCGCGCCGCGCTGATCGTAAACAATGGATGGGCGGAGGCTTATTGATGTTAGTAGTGTTGGCCAAGCTGATCCTGATCGATCGAAGATATATGGAAAACATTCCGGGAATCGTATCGTGTCTGGCGGTCGGCATCCTGCTTGTGGTGGTTGGCTATTTCGCACCGCAGCCACCCAAGCCGAAGGAGGATGAAGCATGAAACTTCGATGCCTGATATTCGGAATGCTGATGAGTACTACTGCAGCTGCTTCGACTTCTGCCGATTATGCGCAGCAATGGCCAGTCAATGCGCAAGGCGAGGGGGCATTTGCCGTCACTTTGAATGAGGAAATTTATCGCATCATCCAGAAGCCGGACCTGTCGGATTTAGCGGCTTTCAATGCTGCCGGCGAAGCCTTGCCATTTGGTCCAATGCCCGCTTCCTACGGTCCTTTGCCAGCTGTCTGGGTGCAGGCAAAAACATTTTCATTGCCGAAAGAGGCCAGCCAAAATCCGGATCTCCTAAAACTACATGTTCAACGCAGCTCCGAAGGTAATTTAAGCATGGATGCCGATTTTACCAATCAAGCATCTGCGCTTGAATCGCATGACTGGATCATCGATGTGGATGCCGAGGGTCAGGGAATCGAGGCTTTGCAAGTCCAGTTGTCCGACAACGCAGGAGACTTCAATGCGCAGATCGTGGTGCTGTCCAGTCAGGATCTGCAGCAATGGCAGCAAATCAATACCGCTTCCATAGTTTCATTGCGGCAAGACGGCCAGCATTTGCAACGGCTAATGGTTGAGCTTCCCGGCAGCAATGCAAAATATTTGCGAGTGCAAAGTTTCGATGCGCCACCGGGTTTGCAAATTAGCGGTTTCAAGATAAAACAGCGGCCGTTTGGTATTGTCCGCTCGCCGCCGCAGCAATGGTTGCAAGCTTCTTATCTTAAAAAAGACGGGCGTGCTTTTGTCTATGAATTGCCGGCACGCGTTTCGCCGGAACAATTGAATATCGAACTGAAAAATACCAATGCCATCGCGCAGTTTTCGATTTCTGCGCGTCAAAACGAACTCGACTACTGGCAGCCGCAAAGCAGCTTGACGGTTTTTCGTTTGCGTGCCGCCGGAGTGTCGCTGGATAACGAGTCGAGTAATGTACAGTCCGGACGTGTACGTTATTGGCGCATTGAATCCAATACCGATATTAACGAAGCACCGATACTGAAATTTGCCTATCGACCGGAGCAGTTTTTATTGCTTACGCATGGCGAAGGACCTTATTTCATCGCGGCCGGCAGCATGAAAGCACAACGTGACCAGTATCCGCTCGATGTATTGATCAATCAGGTAAAACTCAATCAGGGTCAGGATTGGAAGCCGAGTGAAGTAAGCTTCGGCAAAGCCACAAAAGTCATTGCCAATATGGAAGATATTGGTAAGGCCCCGACCGACTGGCGCAGTATTATTTTGTGGTCGGTGTTGTTGCTGGGTGCTGGCGCAGTGATCTTGATGGTGTTGAAGTTATTGAGTCAGCCAGCAAAATAGCCTGTTGCAGCCCGCCAAGAAATATTGAATCGATTACGTCATGGTGATCGGAGTAGTTTCGCTTTTCAGGGTGTAAAAGCCGTATTTTTTCCTGATTTGTAATTTCCGAAACAGATTGAGCGGCTTCTTCTTGAGGTGGGATTTGTCTTTTCTCAGGAAATGCAGAGCCGAGTCAATGACGCGCTGGCTGGATTTGCCGTCGCTGTATGGATGGATGTTTTGAATGTACTCCCCGATTCTGGCGAGTAGGTCATCAGGCCTGCTCAAGGCAAGATCAATAGCGGCAGCCAATTCCTGCGGTGATCGAATGTCGAGCAGGTAATTGCCAGGAGAGTTGTTCTTGTAGGTGATTACGGGTTTTTGCTGCAGCAAAAACTCGGCAACTGCCGAGCTGGTGTCCGATATCATGATGTCGCATTGCTTGAATAATGGAATCAGGTCGGTAGTATCGAAAAATTTTACGTGGTCATTTTGCAGGCTCTTAAATGCCGCCACCCGAGCTTTGTCCATCAAGGGGTGCATGACAATCATCCACTGATATCTGTCTTCTAAAGTGAGTCTTCGAATCTCTTCGAAGAACGCATCATCATGCGCCAGACTGAGATTTTTTGTAAACGTGGAGGAAATTAGTATGCGTGGTTTTGCATGGATATCCGGTGCCGAGATCGGGAACAGTGTATCCATTTTTGACCAGCCCGTTTCCACTGCTTCAAAAAAACCATGCTCATTCGCCAGTTCCTGGAACAGCTTTGTCGTAGAAGGCCCCTGAGTGCAATAAAGATCGAAAAATCCACGAATTCTGAAATGCCCTTTGTCTTGTGATCTTTTATTAATCGAGAATCCATGAAAAATTTGTATCTTGATGCCCGGAAAAAAATCGGGGACGTCATTGGCTGCAGACAACACAATATTCGGACCATATGCCATGACATCCTCAGGCTTGGTGAGGACATTGTCGCGGCCTTGCAGTAATGAAATGCTTTCATTTACTTCGGAAAACCATTTGACTTCATGCCCGCGGCGAATAATTTCCTGCTCCAGTGGGGAGCATATTGGAATCCCGTATGCATGGGAAATATGTAACAGAAATTTATAGTTCATTCTTGGTATGACATTCGTTCAATATATGGCCTTAGCGCTTACGCCTCCAAGTATGGCGCATTTATTTCAGGCAGTCAGCTGCCCTGCAACAGAACGTCTATAAGTTTACAGCGCTTAAATTATTTACAAGCCGGAGGCAGATTTTATTCGACTTTATCTGGCAGCAATAGTTTCGGATCGATCCGAACCTTGAGCCAATTCATGCCCCAATGCATATGCGGACCGGTAGCGCGACCGGTAGCGCCTACGAGGCCAATAACCTGACCTTGTTCGACCCGATCTCCGATTTTTACATCGAGGCGCGAAAGATGCAGGAAATTCGAACTGATGCCCATGCCGTGATCAATCAAAATAGTGCCGCCGGTCAGAAATAAATCTGGGTTGGCAAAAATAATTATACCGCCGGCAGGCGCTTTGACTGGCGTGCCTTGTAGGGCAGCAACATCAAGACCGGAATGCCAGGACTTCGGCGTGCCGTTGTAAATGCGCTGGCTGCCATAGACGCCACTGATGCGGCCTTCCACTGGCCATATAAATGGGCTGTCGAAATCCTGGCGATCATCATTACGTAAACGCGCTGCGGTAACCTCGGCCTGCTCGGCTTCAATGCGTGCAGCGCTGACTGGATTCGGGGTAACGGTTTCCTGTGGCACACCGGTGATATTTTCG
>JBDTTC010000090.1:0-7365 GCA_039930825.1 Arenimonas sp. | reverse complement strand
CCTGTACCGCCCACCACTCTTAAATGGGTGGATAGTAATCAACAGTAATACCAAACAATTTTTTAAGGCCGAGCGTGCGACATGAGTACTACCAACTGCCACCGCTAAACTTTTCAGGTTGCCTAGATTTGCAAAGGACGCCTGACGTCCTTTTTTATTGCCCGAATTTTTCAAAAAAGCCATTGCAACTTCCCAGCGCAAGCAAGGAAACGGAGAACCCACATGATCAATATCACTCTTCCAGACGGCAGCATTCGACCTTTCGAATCTGCACCAACCGTATTCGACGTGGCTGCCAGCATTGGCGCCGGTCTTGCTAAAGCTGCGCTGGCAGGCAAAGTAGACGGCAAATTGGTCGATACCAGTTTCCTTATCGAACAAGATTCCGCTCTGGAAATCGTCACTGAAAAACATGCCGATGCTCTGGAAGTATTGCGCCATTCAACGGCCCACTTGCTGGCTCAGGCAGTCCAGCGTTTGTATCCCGGCGCGCAGGTAACAATTGGCCCGGTGATCGACAACGGTTTCTTCTACGACTTTGCTTATGAGCGCGCATTCACGCCTGATGATCTACCGAAGATTGAAGCGGAAATGCTGAAAATCGTGAAAGAAGCGAATGTCGTTTCCCGTTCGGTGAAATCACGTGACGAAGCCGTCGCCTTTTTCAAGAATATGGGCGAACACTACAAAGCCGAAATCATCGAATCGATTCCGACCACTGAAGATCTTTCACTTTATTCACAAGGCGAATTCACCGACTTGTGCCGTGGCCCGCACGTTCCTTCGACTGACAAGCTGCGCGCTTTCAAATTGATGAAAGTCGCCGGCGCCTATTGGCGTGGTGATTCGAATAATCAAATGCTGACGCGCATTTACGGCACGTCGTGGTTAAACGACAAGGATTTGAAGGCTTACTTGCTGCAACTGGAAGAAGCCGAAAAACGTGACCACCGCAAAATCGGCAAGACGCTAAATCTATTTCACCAGCAGGAAGAAGCGCCAGGTATGGTGTTCTGGCATCCGAAAGGCTGGGCGCTATGGCAAGTGGTCGAGCAATATATGCGCCGCGTTTATGTGAAGTGTGGTTATCAGGAAGTACGTTGCCCGCAAATTCTCGATGTCAGTTTGTGGAAAAAATCCGGTCACTGGGATAACTACAAAGACAATATGTTTTTCACCGAATCGGAAAAACGTACCTATGCCGTGAAACCGATGAATTGCCCGGGGCATATCCAGATTTTCAATCACGGCTTGCATAGTTATCGCGATTTGCCGATTCGTTACGGCGAGTTCGGAAGCTGCCATCGCAATGAGCCTTCGGGTGCGTTGCACGGCATCATGCGCGTTCGTTCGTTTACTCAGGACGATGGCCATATTTTTTGTACACCGGACCAGATTGAATCCGAAGTGACGGCATTCCATCAGCAGGCCATGAAGGTGTATTCGGATTTCGGTTTCAGCGAAATTTCCTTGAAGATTGCCCTGCGCCCAGAAAAACGTTTGGGTGACGATGCGACTTGGGATAAATCGGAAAACGCTTTGCGTGCGGCTTTGTCTGCCTGTGGCGTCGAATGGGAAGAATTGCCGGGCGAGGGCGCCTTTTACGGCCCGAAAATCGAATACCACATGCGCGATTCCATTGGTCGTGGCTGGCAAGTGGGCACCATGCAGGTCGATTTCATGATGCCTGAGCGCTTGGGCGCTGAGTATGTGGACGAGCACTCTACCCGCCAGCATCCGGTGATGTTACATCGGGCAATTGTCGGCTCTATGGAGCGTTTTATCGGTATTTTGATCGAAAGCCACGCCGGTGCGTTGCCGAGCTGGCTGGCTCCTGTACAGGCGGTGGTGATGAATATCACTGATGCTCAGGCCGATTATGTCGATGAAATCCGGAAAACCTTGGTAAATCAGGGCTTCCGCGTCGCGGCTGATTTGCGCAATGAAAAAATCGGCTATAAAATCCGCGAGCACGCCATGCAGAAAGTGCCTTACCAGCTGGTCGCAGGGGACCGCGAGCGGGAACAGGGCTTGATAGCAGTGCGTAACCGTAGCGGCGAAGACTTGGGCACAATGACGCTCGAGGCCTTCATCGAAAAACTACGTAGTGAAATTCCGCCGGTAGGGTAAACTATCGGCTTCCGATCAACGTTTGAGGATTTACGCATCAATACGCAAGCAACAGATAAAGGTAACCGCAAAAACCAGGATATCCGTGTACCTAAGGTACGTGTGATTGGTGCGGATGGGGAAATGGTAGGCGTGCTTTCACGTGATGAAGCGCTGGCCTTGGCCGAAGAATCCGGAATGGATTTGGTGGAAATTCAGCCGCAAGCTGATCCGCCGGTTTGCCGCATTATGGATTACGGCAAATTTAAATTTGAACTCCAGAAGAAGGCGGCTGCTGCGAAGAAAAAGCAGAAGGTTGTCGAAATCAAAGAACTCAAATTCCGCCCTACCACCGATGTTGGCGATTACGATATCAAGATGCGTAACCTGCGCCGCTTCCTCGAAGAAGGTGACAAGGTCAAGGTCAATATCCGTTTCAAAGGCCGCGAAATGAGCCATCAGGAACTGGGTCTTGCGATGGCGAAGAAAATCGAAGCCGATTTGGCCGATGAAGTAGTAATCGAACAACGCGCCCGCCTCGAAGGCCGCCAAATGATCATGATGGTTGCGCCCAAAAAGAAATAAGCTTTTTGTAGGAGCGCCTTTAGGCGCGATTAGCTCTGTTAAAGAGCTGATCGCGCCTAAAGGTGCTCCTGCACAATACAAATAAATCTTGCCTAAGTGCCTGAGTTTCCTGCATAATTGCCGGTTCTTGGCCTAGGCTGAGTTCCCGGTACGGCATCCGGGCCCAGAACATCGGGCAAAGTCGCTATGGACCTGTCATTAATTCATTTTGAATCAATGACCTATAAGCAGATACGGGTAGGACGGAAAGTGTGGCGCAAGCCATCACCTGGATCAGTCAAAAAACAAGATAAGGACCTCACAATGGCAAAGATTAAAATCAAAACCCATCGCGGGGCTGCAAAGCGCTTCCGGAAGACAGCTTCCGGCAAGTACAAATGCGGCCATGCTAACCGTAGTCACATCCTCACCAAGAAGTCGACAAAGCGTAAACGCGGCCTTCGCGCGACGAACATCGTTCGCAAAGAAGATTCCGGCCGTTTAGACCGCATGTTGCCTTACCTATAAACCGAAGGAGATTGAACTATGGCACGCGTAAAACGTGGTGTAACGGCAAGAGCCCGTCACAAAAAAATTATCAAACTTGCGAAAGGCTATTACAACGCCCGTCGTAAAGTTTTCCGTGTAGCAAAGCAAGCCGTCACTAAAGCCGGCCAATATGCTTACATCGGTCGTAAACAGAAGAAGCGTCAATTCCGTGCCTTGTGGATCGTGCGTATCAACGCTGCGGCCCGCATGTATGGTCTGAGCTACAGCCGCTTCATGAATGGTTTGCTGAAAGCAGATATCAAGCTTGATCGCAAAGCATTGGCTGACCTCGCGATTCACGACATCAATGCCTTCGGTCAAATTGCCGAAAAAGCAAAGAGCGCACTCGCGGCGTAATACAAATTGTGGGAATCGCGACTTCTGTCGCTCCTACTAGTAAAACGCAAGGGGAAAGGCGCAAGTCTTTCCCCTTTTGCTTTTTTAAACACGAAAAAACGAGATCGGCATGAGTGATATTGAAGCGGCAACTCAATCGGCATTGCAAAGTATTCAAGCAGCGACCGCGCTGGATAAGCTGGATCAGTTGCGAGTAGATCTACTCGGAAAATCCGGCAGCATCACCAGCCAATTGAAACAACTCGGCGCTTTGCCGCCGGATCAACGCAAACTGGCCGGTGAAGCCGTCAATCGTGCAAAAGAACAATTGGCCGAGGCCATTTCGGCACGCAAACATCTTCTCGAAGAAGCTGCCTTCGAACATCGCCTCGCTTCCGAAAAAATCGATATCACCTTGCCTGGTCGCGGTGGCGAACGCGGCAATCTGCATCCGGTATCGCGCACGCTGGAACGAATCACCGATATCTTCGCGCGCCTCGGCTATCAATTAGCTGACGGCCCGGAGATCGAAGACGATTTCCATAATTTTGAAGCCTTGAATTTCCCGCCGCATCATCCTGCGCGTGCCATGCACGATACCTTTTATTTCCCTGATGGTCGTGTATTGCGCACCCATACTTCAGGTGTGCAAGTTCGCTTCATGACTGAAAACAAACCGCCGCTGCGAATGATTGCCGCCGGCAAGGTTTATCGTTCGGATTCCGATCAAACCCATACTCCGATGTTCCATCAAGTCGAAGGTTTGCTGATCGATGAAACATCGAGTTTTGCCGATTTAAAAGGCACGCTGTCGGAATTTGTCCGCGCCTTTTTCGAGCGCGATTTTGAAATGCGTTTTCGCCCGAGTTATTTTCCTTTCACTGAACCTTCAGCCGAAGTAGATATTGCCTGGCAACAACCCGATGGCAGCACTCGCTGGCTTGAAGTCTTGGGCTGCGGAATGGTGCATCCGAATGTCTTGAGAAACTGCGGTATTGATCCGGAACGTTACAGCGGTTTTGCCTTCGGGCTGGGTGTCGAACGTTTTGCCATGTTGCGCTATGGCGTAAATGATCTGCGCAGCTTCTTCGAAAACGATATGCGATTCCTGAAACAGTTTGCATAGGGTGCGCTCAAGCGCACCATTTGGTGGGCTTCAACGCATTGTTAGGACAACGTAATTTTTCGGTGCGCCTGGGCGCACCCTATGGAATAAAAAAATGAAATTCCCGGAAACCTGGTTACGCGAACACGTAAAAATCAATGCCACGCGCGAAGAACTATCGGCGCGATTGACGGCGATTGGTCTGGAAGTGGAAGCGCTTGAAGAGATTGGCGGCATATTGAATGGTGTTGTCGTTGCCGAAATACTCTCGGCAGAAAAACATCCCGAAGCTGATCGTTTGCAGGTTTGCAGCGTGAATATTGGCACCGGCACGCCAGTGCAAATCGTTTGCGGTGCACCGAATGCACGTGCCGGTTTGAAAGCACCACTGGCTACCGTAGGCGCTCTATTGCCCGGTGGTTTGGAGATCAAAGCGGCAAAGCTGCGTGGCGTTGAGTCCTTCGGCATGCTGTGTTCGGCCAAAGAATTGATGATTGATCCTGATGCTTCCGGTTTGCTGGAATTGCCAAGCGATGCGCCAGTTGGCGCGGCACTATCGAGTTATCTTGGTTTACCTGATGCCGGTTTTGAATTGAAGCTCACACCAAATCGCGCCGATTGCTTCAGCGTTCGTGGCGTCGCATTCGATGTCGCAGCTGCTTTTGGTGCGCAAGTCGAGGTGCTGCAAATCCCGGAAGCAGAAATAAATTCTTCGGCCAAATTTGAAGTGCAACTTCAAGCCGGTGCCGAGTGCCCGCGCTATTGCGGCCGCGTTATCGAAGGCTTGAACATCAGCGCCAAGACTCCTCTGTGGCTGACAGAGAAATTGAAGCGTGCAGGTTTACGTCCGATCAGCCCATTAGTCGATGTCACCAGTTTCATCATGCTGGAATTGGGTCAGCCGATGCATGCTTATGATGCCGACAAATTGGTCGGCCCCATTGCCGTGCGGCATGCAAGAGCGGGCGAAGGCTGCCAGCTTCTTGATGAGCGTGATGTTGAACTGGATTCGGGTTTTCTCGTCATCACCGATGCTGATCGCGTAGTTGGTTTGGCAGGTGTGATGGGGGGCTTCGATACGCGCGTCACCGAGGCAACAACAAAAGTATTTCTAGAAGCTGCCCATTTTGCGCCCAGCGCTATTATCGGTCGCTCACGCAAATTGGGTTTGCACACCGATGCTGCCCATCGCTTTGAACGCGGTGTTGATCCAGCAATGCCGCGAATTGCACTTGAACGGGCGACAGAATTGGTTCAGCAAATAATGGGCGGTAATGCCGGTGAAATTACCGAAGTGGAATTGTTTGAATATTTGCCAAAGCCGACTGCCGTATTGTTGCGCCGCTCGCGATTAAAACGCGTTCTGGGTATCAGCGTTGAAGATGCCAAAGTCGAGCGTATTTTCAAAGCGCTTGGCATGGAAGTATCCAGCGTCGATGAAGGCTGGCAGGTCACGCCACCGACACGTCGTTTCGATATCGAGATCGAAGAAGACTTGATCGAAGAAATTGCCCGTATTCATGGCTACGAAAATATTCCAGTTAGTTTGCCATCCGGAGAAATTTCTCTGGCTGCTCCATCGGAAACAAAAGTCGATGAAGGTATCATTCGTCGGCAATTGGCGGCACGGGACTACATCGAAAACATTAACTACGCTTTCGTTGATTCCGCCTTGTTAAATGCCTGGCAACTGGAAGCCGATTCGGTGCCTCTGGCAAACCCGCTGACCAGCGAGCTCGGTGTTATGCGCACTTCATTACTGCCGGGTTTGGTGGAAGCATTACGCCGCAATCTTGCGCGTCAGCAAAACCGAATTCGTTTATTTGAAGTGGGCAAGGTGTTTCATCAAGCTAAAAAAGTGGGAGTGGCACCGATTGAAACCCGTCGCATCGCCGGCGTGATTTGCGGTAACGCAAATGCTGAGCAATGGGCGGTTAAAAACGTCGAAGCCGATTTTTACGATTTGAAAGCCGATGTCGAAAGCCTTTTGAAATTAGCAAATTTATCAGTCGAATTTGTTGTTACTGACGCTACCTTTTCCCATCCTGGGCGCAGCGCAAATATCATGCTGCATGGCAATAAAATTGGCTGGCTGGGTTACCTGAATCCGCGTCTTGTTAAAACTTGTGACATCGGAGCGGAAGTTTTGGCATTCGAATTGGATCTGGCATCTGCTTCAGATCGCGCAATTCCTGCTGCGACCGAGCTCTCCAGATTCCCGTTCGTCCGCCGGGATCTCGCGCTCGTCGTACCGGAAAGCACTGCCTGGGCCGATTTAGAGGCCAGTTTGAAGCGCGCGCTGGGCCCGTTGTTACGGGAGGTTTTACTGTTTGACCGTTATGTTGGCACCGGCCTCGAACCGGGATCAAAAAGTTTAGCTATGGGCTTGATATTACAAGAGGTTTCCCGCACGCTAACCGACCAAGAGTCAGATTCTGCCGTGCAAAAAGCGCTGGCTGCGCTGGCCCAGGATTGCGGGGCGAAATTAAGAGGATGAGCCTGACTTGTGTTTGTGCTCTACAGGGGATGATATGGCGTTAACAAAAGCAGAAATGGCAGAGCGTTTATTCGAAGAAGTTGGTTTGAATAAACGTGAAGCGAAAGAATTTGTTGATCTATTTTTCGATGCGTTGCGTGAATCGCTCGAACAAGGTCGCAGCATCAAATTGTCCGGTTTCGGAAATTTCGACTTGCGCGAAAAA
>JBDTTC010000089.1:0-6488 GCA_039930825.1 Arenimonas sp. | reverse complement strand
ACTCATTTCTAACTGGCCTGATAATTAATTAGTTAATAGCACAATGAGTGAATACTATACACAGCCGACTGAACTTTATTAGTACTAAACAAGAAGCCCCGCAATGCGGGGCTTCCGGTGAGCTACCTAGAACGTGATACGATTAATTACCAGCAGTACCGTTGATATAGGCCTGTGCCAGATTATAGGCTTGGGCACCTACTTTGCGTCCAAGCGCACGGCTTTCCATATCTCCCTGAACAAAATGGATACCACCGTAGCGCCTCGAAATACCCGCTTCATCTGCAGCATCGGAAAATGTCGGCCATGACAACTTCACATTTTTGGCAGGCACCAGACCCGGCTCGACGCGCGAGCTACCGGCTGGAATCACCACGGATGCTCCGAATGAATCGCTACCGGTATAACGCTTTAAAACCTCGGCGGCGGCGGCACTAAAAATGCTATGCCCCGAAATATATTCCGGAAACGGCGGGGTAACCACTGAGGCAGCCTGATAAGGGCGCCAATTTTGACCTTGTATCAACCGCGTACCCAAGCCTATACCGGCCCAGGCAAAAATTGGACGATTATTGAAAACCACATGAACCGCAGAAACCGGACGGATATAGTCGTATTGGCGTTTGTAGCCCCAAGACGCAACGCTGGCATCGAGCACGGCATTGGTCATGGCGAAATGCATTTTTACATCGTCAGACAAGGAATGATGATCACGATCTGACACATATTTTGCAAATAAAACCCAATGCCCGGGTGGTAGTTCCGAACTTGGGCCATCAGCCCAATATTCCGCTATTACTTTACGACGATCATTCAAGGTGGCGCTGTATGCCACGACTTCAATAACTTGGCGCAAATAGGCAGTACTTCCATAATTGGCTGGCGGGTTTACCGGAAATTGGTTATAGCTACTCAACGCGAATGGCTTAACCGTGCCCCAAAACGGCGCGATAAATTTTTGCGCCACAAATCCGCCATGCCCGTCGGAAAACTGCAACGGCTGCCAATGATTAGCACTTAGGATTTGGGTTGGTGTATTTACCGACACATAGCCCGAATAATCGGTATACGCGCCTGGATTCAGGTTGCCAAGCTGGTTTGAACCATCGTTATGGCGATAAGCCAACAATGCTGCTGCAGCTACGTTGCCGATACCAGCTGGTGTTGTGATATCCGACGTATTGTCGTTTGGGTTGTAGCCTAGCGCCAACATCTCGGTATCAAAACCCGGCTTTTCTGTTGGGAAAAGATCCACTAAGGCACGATATGCCGCATAGCTCATGGCTTTTTTACGATTGGCGTCAGTGTGTTCTCCGACTGGGCGACGCAACTCGCCGGCAAGCTGGGTACCGTTGGCCGTCGTACTGTAAGCCGCCCACGCGTCGTACATCGACGTATTGGTAACCGCAAGCATGCGGGCCACCATTGGTGGGCCTGGATGCGTAATACGAATGGCATCTAGAGCTTGTTCATTCCAGTCAGTAACGACCGTGCTTGCTTGCGCAGTGCTTAAACAGCCGAACGATATTGCGCACGCCAATGTCAGCTTGGCGAAGCTTGATAGAGACAACATAAGTAACTCCCTGAGTATTGATTTTTGAATCCGGTTTTAGTGGTCGAGATGGAGAAACCCCCTCCTCACATCCGACTTCACATTTTAACGACATAAGCAGGAAGCAACGGACAACGACTTTATGAAAATGACGGCTCTAGCAGAAATGAAAAAAATATCGAAACATTAGAATCCTTTTTCCTTTTAAGCTGCACACGTCACCACCCATCAATAAATTTAATTGACAGGAACTAATCCCGAAAATGTTCAATACTCTATCCAGAGCCGTGATATTGCTGCTTAAAAATCAAAGCCGATGTTGTTGGCTAGGATGCGCCGACAAGCGGTCGGGATAAGAGTTACAGCCTAATTCAATGCCCCGCCGCAACTCGAGCCCTGCCCTGCAGTGCAACCGTAGCAGTGTTGGCCGATGGCTATTTTTTTGGGGATGGCTGTTTCAAGTAAAGAGCTAATATGACGCGGTTTGTCTTCCGCCCCCATGGGTAACTTCAGCATCTGGTTGAAATCACAGTCGTAAAGATTTCCCTGGTAATCGACGCTAATCAGATTTCTGCACATCACATTGCCAAGATTTTCATCGCGATGGGCGGCGACCAAGGTGCCCATATAGTTGTCGTATTTTCCTTTCGACAATAGCCAGGAGCCGTAGCGCTTGATCGGCATATTGGCGATGGCATACAGATGATTGAATTCGATGCCGAATTGTTCGCCGAGCAAACGCTTGTAATCGGCTTCGAGTTTTTCCTGATTGGGTGGCAGGAACGCGCCATTGGGGTTGTAAACAAGATTGAGTTTCAAATCGGAATTATTTTTGCCATAGCCGAGCGTGTTGAGCGTTTTCAGTGCCTTGATCGATGCCTCGAATACGCCTTCGCCACGTTGCTCATCAACATTGGCTTCGGAATAACATGGCAGCGAGGCCACCGCTTCAATCTTGTGTTTAGCAAGAAACTCGCCGACCCATTCGTAACCGGGTTCTTCCATGATGGTTGGATTCAAACGGTCCATAACGTGGATGCCGCGTTCGCGTGCTTGCTCAACCAACCAACGAAAATGCGGATTCATTTCCGGAGTGCCACCGGTCAAATCAAAAGTATGGATGTTCAATTTTTCGGCAACCTGCAAGGCCAATTCCATGGTGGCCTTGTCCATTAATTCCTTGCGCTTCGGACCGGCATTCACATGGCAGTGTATGCAACTGATATTGCACAGATAGCCAAGATTCAACTGCAGCGTATTCAATACGCCGCGTTCAATCGCCGGGAAGGTGGTGTTTTTCAGTAATGGCCAAGTATCACGCATGTTCTTTATCCGGAATAGGTTTTACGTTTTGAAAAGGTTGCAGTAAAAGTGTGCCGAGATTTTGTTCGGCCGCACTGCGAAAATCGGGAAGTCCTATCACCATGGCGATATGGCCATCTCGTGGTTGCGCCCGATAGCTGCCAAAAATTCGGTCCCATACGGAAAGGATATTCCCGTAATTGCTATCGGTTTCATCGCGATGTAGCGAATGATGCACACGATGAAAATCCGGCGTGATGAAAACCGTTCGCAGCATGGCATCCAGCTTCGAAGGCAATCGGATATTACCGTGTGTCATCAACGAGAAGCCCAACAAAAGACTTTCATAAACGATGACTGCGATGATTGATGGGCCGAGTGCCGCGATCCATGCCAGCTTGTAGGCTTTCGACAGCACGATCTCGAATGGATGGAAACGAATGCCAAGACAGGCATCGAATAGCAGATCGCTGTGATGAACGCGATGCATACGCCAGAGCCACGGGAACAGATGGAAGAAACGGTGCTGCCAGTAAATGGCGAAATCAAAAACGATCAAGCACAGCAAAATTTCGAGACCTGCAGGCCAGTCGATCAAATGAAACAAGCCAAAGCCGTGGGTATCGGCCCATAACGTTAAGACCACCGTTGCCATCGGAAAAATCAATTGCGCCGATAGGGTCGATGCAAGGATCAAGCCGATATTCGTGAATCGACGTTTTACCGTGTTCGCCTGCTGCCTGCGGGCGTAAAAATGTTCCAGTACGGAAATCAAAACCAGCAAGCCGACGAAAACGCTAAGTTGTGACCAAGCACCGATTGCTTGATAGCCAGTACTCGTCATGCCGATATTGCCGTGTAAGCAAATGTGTTCAGCAAGGCTTTTTGTTCGCTGGTGGAATGTTCAAGTGTTTCAAGTTCCCGATGGCATAGCGCCAGATCGCTGGCTTCATCCACATCCGACAAGATTCGCAGAGTGAATACTTCTGCCTGCGGCGAAAATGCAGAAATAAAGTTACGGTAGGTGTCAGGCTGACTGTATGTCACCGATTGCCAAAGTTCGATCGGGAATTTGACATTACTACCCACGCACCAGAAGCCACCATCGCTTGCAGGCCCGAGCACTAAGCGTGGCTTTTCATGATTCAGAAAATCGACTGCCGCCTGAATGTCGGCGGAGCAAATTTGCGGCGCATCGGCACCGAGCAAGATGCCGAAACCATGCTGGTGGATCAGCATGCGCATCACGCGCCCCATGCGCTCGCCCAAACCGGTTTCACTATCATCCGACTGCATAAGTCTCGGGAGCGATTGCCACAGGCTATTTTGCATGCCCTCGTTTTCCGCAACGGCCCAGTAGGCACTGATACCGGTGGCGGTTTGCGCTTCAAGCGCGACACTCTTCACCGCGTCCACCGCTAGCCGATACCAGCGTTCGCTGTCGCTGCCGATGCCGACTGCAAGCCGGGTTTTCAGCGGCGAAAGTCCCGGGGTTTTTACAAAAATGGCCAAACCACCCTGCATCAGCGTGTCGCCTGCCGGGAGAATTCACGCGCCTGCTTCCAGGTTTCCCGCAAATGCATTCGCGTTGTTTTGCCCCAACCGTATTGCGCATATTTTCTGGCACTGGTTTCAATATGGGCATCGAAAGCTTTAAGCAAAACGCCATTTTTTCTCGCGGCCCAGACCAGAGCATGATCTTCACCTGACGATAAATCCTCGCGGAATCGACCCAGCATTTCAAAACAGGATTTTGAAATAACAAAACCTTGATCGCCAAAGGGAATCTTCAGAAAACGCGAACGAAACCAGACACCAAATGTATTGATAGCCATCGTGCGTGGCCCATCGTCACGAAAACGCAAACCAAAATAGCCTAGCTGTTTTTTCGAATGATCGAAGGCATCGATCGCCTTCAGGCAGTCAACATCCAGACGCGAGTCGGCATGCAGAAACCAGAGGCAGGTGTTTTTTGCAGCCTGGGCTCCGGCATTCATTTGCTGGGCACGTCCGGGTTTGCTGCAGACTATCTTCAAGACGACCGGACTTTGAAAATCGAGCGCGACTTGCTTCGCCTGTTCCGATGCAGCGACAAGAATAATCTCTGCATTAGCAGGCAATGATTTCAGATCGGGCAGCAATTGCTGCCAGCTCATATCGCTTGTTGCGAAAGGAATAATGATGCTGATTTGCTGCAAGCTCGACATTTCAGCAACAGGCACCGCTATTTCCGGTCGTGTTTGTGCTGGTTGCGTCCGGAGCACAATCGAAAATACCGTAATGCGTGGTTTTCTCACCGATAACATCGAAGTGAGAAACAAAGCGCGATTGCGAAATCATGTCGGCGGTATTGCCGCAAACAAGCATTGGTTTGTTGATTTCAAAGCGGTGATGATCATCGAGATCAAAGAAAATCGGGCATTCGGCGATACCGCCACGGTAATAGGCCACTTGGCCGAAATCTTCGCACTTGTCTTCGAGTTCGATTTTGAAGGCCCGCACGGTTTTGGAGGTGAAGCCAACCATGCCGATTTTCGCATGCAGTTCGGCATCATCCACGGTCAAAATACCGCTCGAAATAATGCGCGCGTCCTTGCAACCGATATCGGCCAGTGTGCGCCGGAAGTCCTCGACATACATCGCACCGGATAGACATTCACCCAGCAGGACCGGATCATTTCGCAAGGCCAGTGGAATACGACGATCGGCGAATACATCGGAGAAATACAATTCGCCGCCGGGTTTCAATACCCGAAAAATTTCACGAAAGACACGGGATTTTTCCGGCGACAAATTCAATACACAATTCGAGACCACAACATCAATAGAATTATCGGCAATACCCAGCGATGCCAGGTCTTCGATAAAACCTTCGTGAAATTCGACATTTGATTGAGCATAGCCGTAACGTTCGGCATGCCATTGTTGATGCTTGCGGGCGACTGCCAATTGTTCGGCAGTCATATCGACACCGATAACGCGACCATGTTCGCCAACCAGACGCGAGAGCAGATACACATCGCGCCCTGTGCCACAACCCAGATCCAGTACCGTGCAACCTTTCAGTGCGGCAGGTATCGGTGAACCGCAGCCATAAAAACGATCGCGAATTTCTTCGTGGATATCCATGACCAGGGGCCGCAGATAGACCGGCATTGCTTCGGTCGGGCAGCAGGCCGAGGTTTTCAGGTCCTTGCTGGAAGACAGCACTTCGCCATAATAATTTTTTACCGAATCAAGTTCGGAAGATATGTCGGACATTAGTTGCCTCCTGCGACAGTAAGTAATTTGGCTGCGATAAAGGCCAATACGGCGGCAAGTGGTAGTGTACTTATCCAGGATAACAGAATGGTGAAGATGGTCTTCAGCTTGCCGCGACCATTGCCGGCAGCCAGCCCGAACAAGGCGCCGCAGCTCACATGCGTGGTGGAAACCGGCAGTCCATATTTAGACGCAAGAATGACCAATGCCGACGTCACCAGATTGGCCGACAAGCCTTCACTATGCGTCATGCTCGTAATATCTTCCGACATGGTTTTTGCGACACGCCTTGCCGTCAGTATGCCGCCGACCACCATCGCAATGCCAATCGCCATGACCGAAGACAAGCCAGCAAGACCGCTGACAACAAGAA
>JBDTTC010000088.1:0-2444 GCA_039930825.1 Arenimonas sp. | reverse complement strand
CGACGAATGCCGAAAAATACGAAGCAAGTATCGAAGAAATCGAAAAATTCGGATTGCGTCGTTTTCAGTCGGGCGGCACTATTTATTTGTATCGTGCAAAACCTTCTGCCATTTCGCCAACCGGTTACCTGGGACGTACCACCATCATGGAATTTCTGGTGATGAACGACGTGTTGCGTAAACTGGTCATGCAGCATGCCGGCATGGGCGATATCGAACAGGCAGCCCGTAACAGCGGAATGCGAACCATGTACGAAGATGGTTTGTTGAAAGCCATGCAAGGTGTCACCACGATTGAAGAAGTGTTGCGTGTGACGGAAGAAGCCTGAGATGCCCCTGTTTCGTTACAAAGCCCTGTCGTCGGCAGGCGAAAACCTGATTGGACAAATGGAAGCTTCGTCATCCGAGGAAGTAATCACGCGTCTGCAAGAGCAGGGACATCTTCCGATTGAAGCGCAGCGTTCCGACAATTTATCGGAACAGGGAAGTCTGTTTTCGCTATTCAAGAAAAGCGAAATGAGCGATGCGCAGGTGCTGCAATTTACCCAACAGCTGGCAACCTTGCTTGGCGCTGGGCAGCCACTGGATAAAGCGCTGGGGATTCTGCTGGATTTACCTGAGTCGGTGAGCGCGAAAAAAATACTGGAACGTATTCGTGAATCGGTGCGTGGTGGCGGTACCTTGTCCAATGCGCTCGAGCAACAACACGGGTTGTTCTCACGCCTGATGGTCAATATGGTGCGTGCCGGTGAAGCTGGGGGCGGTCTGCACATCAGCCTGACACGGGTTGCGGAATATCTGGAACGTAGCCGCGAATTTCGGATGAAGATAATCAATGCCTTGATTTACCCATGCATCCTGATGACGATGGTTATCATCGCGTTCTTTCTTTTATTCACGATTGTATTGCCACAGTTCGAAACGCTGTTCGAGGATTTCGGATCTGAGATTCCCTGGTACACCACGATGCTGATGTGGATCAGTCATCAGGTTCGCAACTGGTGGTGGGTGCCAATTCCGGTCTTGTTTATTTCGGGTTACTGGCTGCAAAAAAAATGGCAGGACCCGGCCTGGAGACTTGCTGTGGATCAAAGGGTTTTGAATACGGGTCTATTCGGACCGCTGGTGGCAAAAATTGATACTGCAAAATTTGCCCGTACGCTTGGAACTCTGGTTCAGAGTGGTGTCCCTTTGCTGAATGCCTTGAACTTATCGCGCCCGGTTTTGTTTAACCAAGTACTGGGGCAGTCGGTGGATGTGGCGAGCAACGAAGTTAAGACAGGCTCGGGCTTGGGTTATGCGTTGGCGAAACAGAAGAGCTTTCCCCGCTTGGCCGTGCAAATGATTCAGGTGGGTGAAGAAACCGGTGAGCTCGACAGCATGTTGCTTAGAGTCGCTGATACCTTCGATACCGAATCGAATCATGCGATCAGCCGATTGATGGCAGCGCTTTTGCCGGCATTGACCTTATTGATGACCTTGATGGTGTTTTTGATCATTCTCGCGGTTTTGTTACCTATCTTTAATTTAACGGGAGCAGTTGTCTGATGAAACGTCCATATCGACCGATGGCATCACAGAGTGGTTTTACCTTGATTGAGTTGGCCGTTGTTATCGTCTTGATTGGCGGGATCATGGCTATTGCCGTAAACAGCATCATGAATTCCAGAGCCAAAGCCAATTACCAGTTGACGCAAACCCAACTTAATTTGCTGGCCGAGAAAATCAGTAGCTATCAATCCGATGTTGGTAGTTTGCCTGAGAGCCTCGATGCACTCGTTACCGCTCCGAGCAACGCCGAAGGCTGGCTTGGACCCTATACGACCGCAAAGGAATTAAAAGATAAATTTGGTGTTGCAATCGAATACCGTAATCCTGGAACGGATGCAGAGTTTGAAGTAGTCAGTCTTGGTGCCGATAAAAAAGCCGGTGGTGAAGGTATCGATAAAGATATTGTCGTCAAACCTTGATGCATGAAAATGAGGCCGCCCCCGACATCTAGTCTTCTGCGGCACTCGCATATTCATGTGAGTCGCATTGCTTGCGGCTTCACTCTTATTGAGCTGATGGTAGTGATGGGGCTGATCGCGCTGATAATGTCTTTCGCCGCCTACACAATCAATAAACAATTACCGGGCCAGCAATTGCGTTCCTCCGCTAAAGAATTGGCAGCAGAGTTACGCTTTACCAAAAGCCAGGCGATGGTGACCGGCGAAGCACAAAGTTTCCAGATCAATGCAAAAACACGCGAATGGAAAGGACCTAAAAATCATTCTGGCGTATTGCCGAAATCGCTGGAGGTTATTGCAACCACGGCTCGTGTCGAGCAGCCTGAAGACGATGTTGCAGCAATAAAGTTTTTTCCGGATGGCGCCGCAACCGGTGGCCGTATCGTTCTGCAGCATGACACGGCGAGCTGGTACAAGATCAAGCTCCGCCACACG
>JBDTTC010000087.1:0-3823 GCA_039930825.1 Arenimonas sp. | reverse complement strand
CGTGATTTCGACAAGACCATTGTCATGGTTACGCATGATCCGAAAGCGGCCGAACATGCCAAGCGAACCGTGCATCTGGACAAAGGCACTCTAGTCGACGACCCGGGGCACTGATGAAATATTTCGGTTTGATCTGGGCGGGATTGTTTCGCAAAAAATTGCGAACTACTCTGACGCTATTATCCCTGTGGTCGGCATTCGTGCTGCTGGGTCTATTGCAGGCAGTCAATTCGCTGTTTAATGGCGGCGCCGATTTTCTTGGCGCCAATCGTCTAATCACCCAGGCCAAAACCAGTTTCACGCAGCCACTGCCGATTCGTCTGATGCCGCAAATCGAATCCGTACCTGGTGTAGAGCGCGTATCTCATTCGCAATTTTTCGGTGGCAAGTACCAAGATAACAACGGCTTTTTTGCCCAGTTCGTCGTTAACCCGCAACGCTTGTACGACACCTACCCGGAATGGGTAATGCCGCAGGATCAGAAACTCAATTTTGTCTCCACCCAAGATGGCGCCATTGTCGGAAAACTGCTGGCCGACAAATACGGCTGGAAAATCGGCGACACTATTCCGTTGAATTCTTTCATCTGGACCAAGGCAGATGGCAGTCGCACCTGGGAATGGAAACTCGTCGGTATTTTTGATGGCCGCGACAGCGAATGGAAAAAACGTACCAGTTTGATGTATCTCAATTACGGCCAGTTCGATGAAGCCAGAAATCCGCGCGCCAAAGGTTTGGCTGGGGTCTTCGTGATTCGCATGAGCGACCCGAATCAGGCAGAAAAAATTGCTGCTGCGATCGATGCGAAATTCGAAAACTCCCCCGATGAAACCAAAACCCAGAGTGAACAGGAATTCCAGCTGGGTTTCGCCCGCCAACTGGGCGACATTGGTCTTATGGTCAATCTGATAACCAGCGCGGTGTTCTTTTCGATTTTATTCCTGACCGGCGTCAGCATGTCGCAGGCCGTGCGCGAACGCATTCCGGAATTGGCCGTGCTCAAGGTGTTGGGCTTCAAGGATCGTACCGTGATGTTGCTGGTATTGGCTGAAGCTTTTCTACTTTGCTTTCTGGGTGCATTGAGCGGCATGTTAACGGCCAACTTCCTGACCACGACTTTACCGCCGGAATTTCCGATCACTACTGACTCGCGTGTCTGGGTGATTGCTGGCGTCAGTGTAGTGCTGCTGTCACTGCTAATCGGGGTACCGCCAGCATTGCGGGCACTACGAATTAAAATCGTTGATGCATTGGCAGGCCGCTGATATGAGCACACTCACACAAATTCGCGAAATCGTCTTGATGAACCTGCAAAGCATTCCGCAACGATTGGGTGCATCACTGGTAATTGTGGTCGGCATTGCCGGCGTTGTCGGCGTACTGGTGGCACTATTATCGATGTCGCAAGGCTTGGGCAAAACACTGGGCTCAACCGGACGTGCGGATCGACTGGTTATTACGCGCGGTGGTTCCGATGGCGAGCTATCGAGTTTTCTTGAACGTGCCAGCGCCACATTGATAAAACAGGACCCTGCGATTGCGCGTGGCAGCGATGGTCTGCCGCTGGCATCGGGCGAATTGATAGTTATTACCGAGGTGCCGCGATTTGGCCAGAAGACCGGGGCCAACGTCACCTTGCGTGGAGTTGAACCCTCCGGCTTTGCACTGCGTCCGGAATTGAAAATTGTCGAAGGTCGCAAGTTTCGTCCCGGCCTTCGCGAAATTATTGTCGGACTGGCCGCCAGTAAACAATTCGATGGTTTACGTAGCGGCGCCGAACTTCGCTTCCGCGGACAGGCCTGGAAAATCGTCGGCATCTTTTCAACCGGCGGCGATGCCCATGAATCGGAACTGTGGACCGATACAGAAACTGCACAAAGCGCTTTTGGTAGATCGGGCGTTTCATCACTATTGGTTAGCTTGAGCAATATCGATGCTTTCGAGTCGATGAAGGCGCGCCTAATTGCAGATCCACAATTGAATATCGATGTAAAAACCGAATACGATTTTTACAGTGGGCAATCTTCCAACTTGACGGCGGTGATCGGTGTATTGGCCGGCATTGTCGGATTCATCATGGGGATTGGTGCCGTCGCGGGCGCATTGACTACCATGTATTCGGCGGTTTCTGCACGTACACAGGAAATCGGTACGCTGAGGGCACTCGGCTTTGGAGCCATGCCGGTCATTGCTTCGGTAATGTCTGAAGCCCTGATACTGTCCTTTGCGGGCGGCCTGGTTGGCGCGCTTATTGCCTATGTGGCATTCAATGGCTACTCGGTATCAACACTAGGCAGCGGTTTTACCCAGGTGGCATTCCAGTTTTCCGTCACTCCGACGCTAGTATTTATCGGATTGGTCATTGCAATAGCAATTGGTTTTATCGGCGGGCTACTGCCTGCGATACACGCTGCCAGAATGCCGGTGACCGCTGCATTACGTGGCGGTTGAGAATGACAAACCTCACAGCATCATTACAGGTACCGTAGATCGGGTTATGGCTTTACCTGACACGCGATAAATCTGCGATTAAATAATATAAGTGTGAGCTTCGTGCTTTTGTTATCAATGATCACCGCACGGCATCTCGATAATTTATGGCGATGCGAGCCAGGTGTAGTCATGCCCCGGCTACGATACTGCGCAGATATTCCATCGCCAGACCAGTTCTCCTATGACTAAGTCCTGACACATTACCCAACTTTGACCAATGCGATCAGCTGACCGATAATTCCGGCGACGTTATTTCAGGCACTTAAATGAATTTTCTTATCCGTACTGGATTTCAACTTTTGGGCCTTGCTTGTCTTTTCGCCGCGTTTTATGGACTTCTTTTATTCGTCAATGAATTACGCGGCTCAGCATCACCGGTCAAATTAATTTCTTTTGGCCTTTTGATGCCGGCAGGAATTCTTGCTGTTATTGCATGCAATAAAAAAGCAAAGCAAATAACAATGGATCATGAAAATCAATTATCGGCTTCCGTTTTACGAAGCCATCGGTTTGAAGCCAATATAAAGCATTGGAAAATTTTGCTTTTAATGATGATTCTATTGCCGATCCTTCTGCTATTTCCATACATCGTGCTTATGTCGAAGTCAGTCAGCAT
This sequence comes from Arenimonas sp., assembly GCA_039930825.1. Taxonomy (GTDB): domain Bacteria; phylum Pseudomonadota; class Gammaproteobacteria; order Xanthomonadales; family Xanthomonadaceae; genus Arenimonas. The sequence continues at coordinate 714 of JBDTTC010000087.1, read as the reverse complement.
TGGTTCGATTTTACTTGCGTTATTCTGTCTTTTGCTTGCCGCGGGCATGTTGAATCTTTTACTTTCCTACTTTCGGTCCGGAAAATCTACTTTGGTAATTGACAATACGGGGGTTGACTTTGTCTGGTTCGGCCGAATTCCGTGGGACCAAATCCAGGGCATCTTTTTACAAGAGATCCGGACCCGCTACAGCAAACAATATTTGCTGATGCTTTACGTCACCAAGCCTTGCCGCTATATGGATGGCTTGCCTTTGATGCGCAAAATATTTATCACGAAAAAGTATCGCAATGCAGTCACAGGAGCCGTTGGGATTCCATTAAACCTGTTCGACCAGCCAGCTAACGTCATTCACAAAGCGGCCCTACATTTCCAAGGCAAAACAAACCTGCCCTTGATTTCACTATGGAATCCACTCATGTCGAGTGAACGAATTGCATTTCAACGTGAATCCGATGCAACACTTGCGAAAATGGTAGAGATTACCTCAGCGATGAATAAGGGCTCTCAGGTCACGCCGCAAGTTGAAGAAGAAATGATGCAGCTAATAAATCAGCAGAGCTCTTTAATGGAAGCCCAACAACCCTTGTTGCGAAGCGAAATGAAAAAAGCAAGGCGCTTGATTTATCTTAGTTACGCTCTTTCATTTATTGCAATCATCTGTGTGGTGCTTCGCATTGTAATGCGGTAGTTAGGAAAGCATTATTTTTTCTT
>JBDTTC010000086.1:0-44679 GCA_039930825.1 Arenimonas sp. | reverse complement strand
GTGGTGCACGTGGTCCACACCGGTATTGCCGGCACGCCAGCCGGCATAAATTTCTTCCGGAATTTCGAAAGCAGGATATGGCCAGTTCAATTGTTTGCGAGTCGCCTCGACTTCGTCCTTACCCAGTGGTGCACCGTGAGCCGATTCTTTGCCGCCTTTGCTAGGTGAGCCAAAACCGATCACGGTACGGCAGCAAATTAGTGTGGGTTTATCAGTTTCCGCTTGCGCGGTTTTGATAGCTTGAATGATTTCGTCGCTGTCATGGCCATCGACATTTTTTATTACCTGCCAACCATAAGCCTCGAATCGCGCCGGGGTATTGTCGGTGAACCAGCCATCGGTATTGCCGTCGATAGAAATTTTGTTGTCATCCCAGAAACAGACTAGCTTGCCCAAGCCCCAAGTTCCGGCCAGCGAAGCGACTTCATGCGAAATACCTTCCATCAAACAACCATCACCCATAAAGACCCAGGTGAAATGGTCAACGATCGAAAATTCCGGACGATTGAAGCGCTGTGCCAATAACTTTTCAGCCAGTGCAAAGCCAACGGCATTGGCCAGACCCTGCCCTAGCGGGCCTGTGGTGGTCTCTATGCCGGGGGTTTCACTAACTTCCGGGTGACCGGCCGTTTTCGAATGCAGTTGACGGAATTTTTTCAGTTCTTCAATCGGCAAATCATAGCCGGACAAATGCAGGAGCGCGTAATGCAGCATCGAGCCATGGCCATTCGACAACACGAAACGGTCACGGTTAAACCATTTCGGGTTGTTCGGATTATGGTTGTAGAAGTCATTCCAGAGCACTTCAGCAATATCTGCCATGCCCATCGGCATGCCGGGATGGCCAGATTTGGCGGCCTCTACGGCATCGATAGCAAGAAAACGGATGGCGTTGGCAAGGTCACGGCGTGTTGGCTGGGTCGGCATTAGGGGCGGCTCATTCAGAAAGGGGCTGCCCAGATGCTCGGGCAGCCTATTTTCTCAGAGACAGGGGCAGATGTCGCGATTGATTTGTAAAATCTTGAATGCTAGCTCTGTATTTCATCAATCACGACGAGTTCGGCTTCGCCGCTGCGCTTGGAAACGACAACGGCAGTAGCCAAGTCCCCGGTGACATTCAACGAAGTGCGGCACATATCCAGGAAGGTGTTGACACCTAGAATGATGCCAATGCCTTCGGGTTTGATGCCGATAATGCCGCAAATCATGGCAATAACCGGCAAGGATCCTGATGGAATTCCGGCGGTTCCGATACCGCCCAGAATACAGAGAATTAGAACAAACAACTGCTGCACCAGCGGCAGATGCAATCCATAAACCTGCGCCAGAAACAGTACCGTTATGCCCTCAAAAAGAGCGGTGCCGTGGTGATTGGCAGATGCGCCTACGGTTAAAACAAAACGCGATACTTTTCGCGGCAATTTCAGGTTTTCTTCTGCTACTCGTAAAGTGACCGGCAATGTAGCTGCCGATGAGGCGGTAGCGAAAGCAGTCAAAATTGCTTCTTGGCTGCCACTAAAGAATGTTCGTACTGACATGCCCCCCATTGTTTTCACCCACAATGGCAAAACAATTAAGCCGTGTATTGCCAGAGCAATTAATACAGTCCCCACGAAATAGGCCAAGCCTTTTAGTACATCCCAGCCCAGGTTCGCGCAAAGAATAAAGGTAAAGCAAGCAACGGCATACGGAGCCAGTTTTATGAACAGGCCAATCAGCCGCATGCAAATTTCAAATAGTCCTTGCAATGCATTTTTGAAAGCATGGGTCGCAGCAGAAGGTGTCATTACTAGACCAATGCCGAACATTAATGCGAAGAACACCACCCCCAGCTTTTGCTTATCGTCGGTCGCCGCCGCAATGACATTTTTGGGCACGATATTGATTAACAAATCCATGAAATTCAATTGCTGTCCTGAAGCAACAATTTCTCCTGCTTTACTGGCAGATTGCTCCATCGCCTTCGCGACCAACGCTTGATCCAGATGCATGCCAGGCTGAATCAAATTTACCATCAATAAACCAATAGCAACCGCGATACCGGTGACGACAGCCGTATAAATCAATGTTCGCCAACCTAGACGGCCTAGACTAGCAATGTCACCCAATTCGGCCACACCTAAAACAAGTGCAGAGAACATCAACGGAATCACCAACATGAAAAGTAAATGTAAAAATATCTGCCCGAATGGATTTGCCATATAGGTGATAATGAATTGCACGGCTGGTGCATCGGTGAGACCCTGCCAAAAAACGAATAGGCCAAGACCCGCGCCCAGAACAAACCCTATCAAAACTTTGATATGTAGAGGCAAACTTGATTTTTTATCTTCCATCAAAACACCATGACTCATGTGTGCATCCTAATTTTTGACTTGCTCGGAACAAGCCTAACTTCGATTTGTTTACATGCCGCCAACCTGAATTTACGGCGAACCCATCAGCTCATTGGGTGCAACGCGAACATTTTTAATTTCGCCTGATTTTAATTTTTGCATGAAATCAGCCAGTTCGCGCTTCACCACTGGCGCCAGCAAATACATGCCGATCACGTTAGGTATTGCCATTAGAAAATAAACGGCATCAGAGAAATCCGCCAAACGAGCGAAACTAACAATGGTGCCAATCGGTGTCGCAAGAATAAAAATGAACTTGTAAATAGTTGACACTGTTTTATTGTTTCCAAACAAATACATTGCCGCACGTTCACCATAATAGGCGTATGAAATCATCGTCGAATAGCCGAACAAAAATACGGCTATTGCCAGTACATAGGGGAACCAGCTCACTGCACTACCAAATGCAGCAGCGGTCAATGCGACACCATTCGGGCCCGCGCCGGGTACTGTTGCAACACCGGAAATGACGATAACCAATGCACTCATTGTGCAAATAATGACAGTATCAATAAACGGTTCCCAGGTTGCTACCAGTCCTTCGGTGATCGGATGTTTTGTTTTTACTGTTGAATGTGCAATCGCGGCAGTACCAATGCCGGCTTCGTTCGAAAAAGCCGCACGACGAAAACCAATCAGTAAAACGCCGACGGCGCCGCCAGCTATACCTTGCGTTGTAAACGCACCATTAATGATGGTCATAATGGCATCGGGCAAGTGCTCGATGTTAGCGGCAATTACGACTAAGCCGCCTAGCAAATAAATAGCCGCCATGAGTGGCACCAGCTTATCGGTAACGCTGGCAATTTTTTTCATTCCGCCCACAATCACAATGCCAACCAGCAGGGCCAATACCAAACCGAACAACCAACCGTAATCTCGCAATGGACTGGCTTCTTCGCCTCCGGTAATCAACATCAATGCCTGCATCATGCCGTTGGACTGGAATAAATTGCCGGCACCGATTGCCCCGCCGATGCAAAATAGTGCAAACACGAAACCCAAAGCTTTACCAAGCGGCGCCAGCTTCGGATATTCTTCGGCAATACCACGTGAGAGGTAATACATCGGGCCACCTGAAATGGTGCCATCTGCATTCACCTGGCGATATTTGACGCCAAGCGTACATTCGCAGAATTTGGAAGCCATTCCGAGCACTCCCGCAACAATCATCCAGAACGCTGCGCCCGGACCGCCTAGATAGATGGCGAGAGCCACACCGGCAATATTTCCCAGGCCCACAGTTCCTGAAAGAGCAGTAGCAAGGGCTTGGAAATGGCTGGTTTCGCCATCCGAGCTTCCATCGCTGTAATCGCCACGTATTAGGCGAAAGCCAATCAGGAAACCACGGAAATTAATGAAACGAAAATAAAATGTGCAAAACAGGGCGATTGCAATCAACCATCCTAAAATCAGCGGCACTTCTATACCACCAATCGAGACTGCACTAAAAACAGTCTTCGCAACCGCATCAGTGATTGGCAGTACAAAAGATTCAATTGCTTGATCGATGCCCTTTGGAGTAGCTGCTGCATTGACAATAGACGGAAGAAAAAACGCAAGCATGGCGATTACCCGCATGGTAAATGACTTCATTAAGTTCCCCGGAACTGGCAAATTATGATGCCCAAGCTTACACCATCGTAGTCTTTGTTTAGGCAACTTGGGCCTGACTATCAACTCACTTTTGCAGTAATTCTTCAAGAGTCTGCGGTTTGCCAATTAGATAGCCTTGGGCATAATCACAACCAAGGTCCCGAAGTGCTTGCAGCATCGCTTCTGTTTCGATTCCTTCAACCACAATGTCTGCATCGATGGCTTTTGCCATGGCAACTATCGCTTTTACCAATGCCATGGAACGAGGGTGTTCCAGCATGCTGCGTGTAAATGCCTGATCCACTTTCATGGTATCGAATGCCAGCCTATGCAGATGCGTCAGATGCGAATACCCGGTTCCAAAGTCGTCCAGTGCTACTTTGATGCCATGGTTATGACAGAGTGAAATAACCTTCTCCACCATTTCATAATTCAAAGCCTGGCTTTCGGTAATTTCAACTTTCAAACTACCCTTCGGCAAGCCTGCTGCATCGACTCGAGCCACAATACGCTCGATTAAACCAGGATGCGAAAGCTGCCGTGCAGAAACATTTACCGCGATGAAGGGCTTCGGATCTGCGCCATGTTGAATAAAAGTTTTAACGGCAGCGCATGCCGTATCGAAAACGTACTCGCCAACCGGAACGATAAGCGAGGTTTCTTCAGCTAGCGCTACAAACTCTACTGGTGATATAGGCCCGCGTTCAGGATGGTTCCATCGAACGAGCGCCTCGTATCCGGCAATCTTATTGCTCTGAACGTGCAGCAAGGGCTGGTATCGAACATCAAGTCCGCCTGTACTCAACGCTTCGCGCAGTTGTGATTCAAGCCGAATTTTGCCTATTCCGAGTTTTTCCGATGCCGTATCACTATCGTTTTTGTGGACCGTCTTACCCTGCATTGCAGCCAATGCTCCGCGATAGCGTTTAAGCTGACCTTCGAGTAGAGCCCGGATAATCGGGTCAGTACCAGCAAGTCGTTCGGATATTTGTGTTTTATCGATTTGGAACAATACGCAATCGGACAATGCAATTGCATTAGCAGTGCGCGGGGCATCGTCAATGACGGCCATTTCGCCCAGCAAGTCCCCTGCAGCGAGGGTGCTTAAGATTAATGTCTCTCCGGCTCGTGTAGTCGTGATTTCAATCTCGCCAGATTCGATCAAATACGCAACAGTAGGCGCATCACCTTCTTTAAACAAAACTTGATCTTTTTGAAGGACTATACGTTCCATGACTGAATACCCGACTTTATGATTTTAGACGCTCTTTCTTTACAAACGTATCTTAAGAAAAAATAAGGCCGCTTACGCGGCCTTATTTGAATATCAACTACCCAATCTATCAACGATGTGCAGTTTGCAGCACGCGAGGAGTCAGGAAAACAAGCAGCTCTGCTTTGTTCTTAGACTTGCTTTTTGTGCGGAAGAAATTTCTCAGGAATGGCACATCACCCAAGAATGGAACTTTCGTAACATCGTCTCGGCTCGTAAACTCATAAACGCCGCCAATTACAACTGTCTGACCATTTTCGATAAGGACGGCCGTGTTAATTTCGCGTTTATTGATGGTTGGTACGCGGCCCGAAGTGGTAACCACGAATCCGGACACATCGTCTTTCTTAAGAGCAACTGCAAGATAGACGCGACCATCAGAGGTAATTGTAGGTGTTACCTTCAATTCAAGAAGCACGTCTTTAAAAGCTACGACCTGCGTTTGAACTGTTGCTGCTCCTGTACCTGCAGCTTGCGGTTGAATTGTAACGTAACCAATTTCCTGCCCTTGCCTGATGACAGCTTCCCGCTGGTTACTTGTAATCACGCGTGGGTTAGAGATGATTTCACCGCGTCCGTTTTTCTCGAGAGCCGACAGTTCCAAATCAATTCCGAGAGATGCTCCCAAAATCGAGAACCCGATAGAAGGGGCGCCTGGAACACCGAGATCCACATTCAACGGGCTTGTAATTGTGGAAGGCCCACGAACTGGAGTAGGAATGATTGCAGGAATGGTATTCAACGCAGTTTGCCAAGCGTTATAAGAAGCATTAAACGAGTTAATCGTTGCATTAGTACCGGTCAAGTTGCCGCCAATGGCTGCAGTGTTATTTTGGTTTTCACGCACCCCGTTTACACCGAACTTAGCACCCAAATCACGTGCAAATGTTTCATCAGCAATGACGATACGCGCTTCAATCAACACTTGATCGACTGGACGATCAAGTATTGCAAGAAGGTCCTTAATTTCCTGTACTTTCTTAGGAATATCAATGACAAGCAATGTATTCGTGCGATTGTCGAAACTCACACTGCCGCGTGACGACAAGAAGCCTTTTGCTTGCTGACCACCAGCACCAGCGCCGCCAGATGATTGGCCGGACTTACTATCATCAGTAAGGAGCTTGGCAATTTCTTCAGCATTGCCATAATTGATTGGTATGTACTCAGTGATTGTTTCAGCACGGGTTTCCAAAGCAATACGGGCATCTTCACGTGCTTGTTCGTAGTCCGACAACTCTTTCTGAGGTCCTACCCAAACAACGTTACCGTCACGACGCTTATCGAGCGACTTGGCTCTTAGGACGATGTCTAGTGCTTGATCCCAAGGCACGTTAATCAAACGCAAAGTAAGATTTCCAACCACACTGTCCGATGCAACTATATTGAGATTTGATTCTTCAGCTATCAATTGCAACACGGTTCTTACTGGCACATCTTGGAAATTAAACGTAACCGGCTTTCCACCATAACGTTGTACGCTAGCGTTGTTGACCGCCCCAGCTGCACGGGACGAACCAGACTTAGCCGTCGCTACTTGCGCTGTGCGTTTTGGTGTAATTTCAATCACATATTCGTTGCCGGTCTGATAAGCCATTGAGTCGGCATTTCCAGCGGTATTAATTACCAGTCTCGTGCCTCCAGCATTAGTATTCGGCTCGACGCTTGATACTGGAGTTGCAAAATCAGAAACATCCATCTTTCTGCGTAACTTTTCCGGAAGTTGAGCATTGCTGACATCAACAACAATTTTGTTTCCTTCGTTACGCATATCGGCATTAGCAGTATCACCATCGAATTTCAGGATAATTCGACCAGATCCATTCTCACCCCTGCGGAAATCGATATTTGATACCGCAACTGTATTTGCGCTGCGCTTGCTTGGATCGTTACCCGAGGCCATCGCGGCAGCTGCGCCACCACCTTGTGAGCCAGCGTCAACAGTGACGACCAACAAATTGCCAGCACTGCGCGTTGTGTATCCAGCGGGCCTGAATAAATCAACAACCACACGAGTTCGTCCGCCAGCCTCTGCTGCTGATACTGCAGATGTGGCTCCAGCACCAATTGCAACACGACGCGTGTTGAGCCCATTGCTTGTGCCCGGCAGGTCAATCGCAATACGCGGCGGGCTGTCAGTAGTAAAGGCTTGGACGTCACCAACTGGCTCGGCAAATTGCAAAGTTATATCGACTTTGCCACCAGGCGCTGATGCATACCGAACATCTTGGAGGACATTCGCGGCCATCGCAGGCATGACAGCTATTAGCCCGAAAGCCAATAGTGCCACGTTGATCATCCATGTTCGTGGCTGTTTCATGCTCACTCCGTTGTTTGTCTTTGTGGTCATCATGCTATCCCCCAATCAATTGTCTTCTAGGGCTATTTTGGCTGGACGTTCCAACCAACCGCCTGCCCCGTCTGGAACTAGTTCTACAATTTCAATACGGTCTTCGTAAATTGCTGTTACGCGACCATCATTTTGGCCCAAGTAATTCCCCGGCCTGATCCGATACGTAACTTTGTCAGGTGCAGTTACCAAGCCAATCAGTCCTTTACCGGCTCCGATTGTTCCCGCCATATTCATACTATCGAGCGGGAAAGCCTCCATCACTTCTTTACGACGATCTTTATCGGGCCTAGGCCCGTTACCTTCATTCCTATCAGGAATAGGAGGAGAAAAAGGATCCCGCATACCCTGTGCTGCATATTCAAAACTTTCAAACTGCTGCATGACAGGAAGAGGCTGTAAAGGTGGAGCTGGTTCGGCTTTAGCTTTTGCAACCCATGTTTCTAAATCAGATTGTCCACGTGTGCAGCTTGTAAGAGCGGCAAGCAAGGTGAGGGCAAGCACGCCTTGCGCGAATGTCCGACTCAATTTGATTATATTATTGGTCATTTGCCTGCTCCAGGTGCTGCCGAGGCCGTTCCTGACGCTTCTGCCTCAGCTTCATCATCTGAGAGGTATCGATAAGTCCTGACGGTACCCTTTAGTTCCAGTGCTGGATCTGTAGGGCTTCTGGGCTTTAACGAAATATTATGCATGGTCATGATCACAACTCGGGGTAGCGATGCTACGCCGCTGACAAATGCACCGAACTGATGATAACTGCCGACCATTCTCAGGTTAATTGGCTTTTCAGCATAAAACTCACGCTTGGTCTCTGGCTGTGGTTCAAAAAGTTCATTGTTGATGCCTGTAGCCAATGCTGTTTGAGATATATCGACGATCAAGTCAGGCATCTCATTTTTGCTTGGCAACTGCCGCAGCATTTGTTTCAGCATTTGCTCCATTTGAACCAACTGAAGCTTAAGCGGCTCAAGATTTGCAGCCTGCCCTTGCTTCTCGGTCAACTTACTCTTGAGCGTAATTTCTTCAGCTTCGAGGTTTTTTAGTGTTTCTTGTCTTGAACTTACCATCAACCACCAAGCCAAGAACAAAATTACTATTCCTATCAAACAACACGCAGCAACTTTTGCTGGATATGGCCAAACGCCAGTATTGTTAATGTCGAGGGAGCTCAATTCGAATTTTTTCTTACTCATTGGCCACCTCCTGTTGTCGCACTACTATCCAAACCGCAATCATCTGATGATGCAGTTGCACTCGCAACCGGGGGCGTGCCTGGAGCTGTTGGCGCAGTTGCAGCAGGTGCTTTTTCAGCAGCAGCTGTATTGCCATCAGCTTCCGTTTTTGTAATTGGATTGCCGATTGTGGTTACTAATGTGAACTGGTAAGGCAAGCCTTTATCTCCGCCTTTAGCTTCAATAATACTGAGTTCAGGTTGGCTCATCCAGCCCGACACCTGCAAGTTTCGCATGTAAGCACTAACGCGCGCGTTCGATTGAGAACTACCATTGACAGTCAACTTACTACCGTCTTGCTCCAAACTTGTCAGCTTCACACCATCGGGAATTGTACGCACCAAGTCATCGAACAAATGAACCATCAGCGAACGACGTCCCTGTAAACACTCAATCGCTTTTTTGCGCGAAAGAAGATCCGCTTTCTTTTTATCCAAACCCTCAATTTCTTCTATCTGCGATTGGATAGTAGCTATTTCAGTATTGAGATAACTGTTACGGCTTTCTTGCCCGCTAATCTGGCCGTTATAATAAAGGATAATCAATATACTGAGGCCGACCGCAATCGCTGCAGCAGTACCCAACATGGTGATGAATTCTTTTTGTTTTTGTTTGCGGCGCTCAAGGCGCCACGGCAAGAGATTAATTTTAGCCATTAGTCAAAGCTCCTCAACGCGAGGCCACACGCAATCATCAAGGCAGGTGCGTCCTGTGCTAATGCATGCGCTTGGACTTTGGGTCCCAGAGACATATTGGCCAGAGGATTGGCCATCACGGTAGGAACACCAATCTGCTCTTCAACTAGTTGCGCAATGCCGTTAATTGAAGCACATCCGCCTGCCAAGACAATCTGGTCAACACGATTGAAATCGCTGCCCGCATAGAAAAACTGGAGAAGACGACTGACCTGCTGCACCATGGCTTCCTTGAATGGCTCCAGCACTTCAATTTCATAACTTTCAGGCAAGCCGCCTTGACGCTTTGCTTGACCAGCCTCGTCATAACTTAGGCCATAACGCCGCATCACTTCGTCCGTTAGCTGTTTGCCACCGAAGATCTGTTCGCGAGTATAAATGCTGCGCTGATTTCTCAAAACGTTCAACGTAGTCATTGTGGCGCCGACATCGACCAATGCAACGACGGCATCTCGCGGCACTGACAATTGGTCAGAAACCAGCTTGAAGGCATTTTCCATGGCGAATGCTTCGACATCGACTACTCGAGCTGTCAACCCGCCCAACTCGAGCGCCGTTTGGCGGATCTCGACATTTTCAGTTCGCGAAGCCGCCAACAAAATTTGGATCATTTCAGGATTGTTCGGGACAGGCCCCAACACTTCGAAATCCAGACTGACTTCATCAATTGGATAAGGAATGTAGTTCGCAGCCTCTACTTGAACCTGATCTTCCAGCTCGTCCTCTTCCAAGTCACCCTGCATAGGAATGATTTTGGTAATGACTGATGAGCCTGAGACAGCTGCTGCGCCATGCTTTAGCTTGGTTCCCGAACGCGCTACTGCGCGTTTGATTGCCTCACCCACCGCCTCGACCTCAACGATGTTCTTTTCCACCACCGCATTGGGTGGCAGAGGCTCAACAGCATAATGCTCGACGCGATAACGGCCACCCGTTTCACTGAGCTGTAATAACTTGACCGCGGTTGAGCTTATGTCCACCCCGACCAATGGTGCCTTAGTATTTCCAAGAAGACCCACGATTTCTCCCCTAGCGACAGGCGCTTACACGCAACTCGTGTGCAGTTACATTAATAACAAAATTTTTCGAATTGGCAATGCCCCCAGCCAAAATTTCTTTAAATTGGCCCACACTGCCTCCATATTCATAACTCATTTGACGCACTTTCAAGACCAAACCGGACCCTGAAACCCCTAAATAACGGGTTTTTTACTGTGAAGCCCTGCACGTTCTATACTCCCCACCTCAAAATAAGTAAACCTTCAGGAGTGGCCCAGGATGGCCGGTTTTTTTCGACTATTGCGCAAACTTTTCCTTATCGGGCTCATTTTTGCAGTCCTTGGGCTGGCTGTGGCTGTTGGTACTTATTTCTACTTAGTACCCAAACTGCCGGATGTACAGGAACTCAGGGACATCAAACTGCAGGTACCCTTGAGTGTATATACCAAAGACACCAAGTTAATTGCGCAGTTCGGGGAAACCCGCCGCTACCCAATAGACATCAAGGATGTCCCGCTGCAAGTCAAGCAGGCATTTATTGCCAGTGAAGATGCACGTTTTTACGAACATGAAGGCTTGGATTACAAGGGAATAGGCCGCGCTATCTGGCTAACCCTCACAACCAGTGACAAACGGGTACCGGGCGGGAGTACGATTACACAACAAGTAGCTCGAAACTATTTTGAACTCAGTCGCGACGTGGACTACAGCCGCAAAATCAAGGAAATGCTACTTGCTCTGAAAATGGAGCGGGAATTAAGTAAGGACGAAATTCTCGGGCTTTATCTCAACAAGATCTTTTTCGGCCACCGCGCTTACGGTATTGCCGCAGCATCCGAGTTTTACTATGGCAAGAAGCTGGGCGAGCTGACACTGGCAGAAGCCGCCACACTCGCTTCACTGCCAAAATTCCCATCTAGCGGCAATCCGATCGTCAATCCCAAGCGTGCCATGGAACGGCGCGGTTATGTTTTACGCCAAATGCTGGAAGAAGCTTACATAACCAAGGCTCAGTTGGACGCTGCCAATGCAGCACCCAATACGGCTAAACGACATGAGCCAAAAGTAGAGATGAATGCGCCATATCTTGCAGAAATGGTACGTCGCGAGATGCTGGATCGCTATGGCGAAGAGGCACTTGTGAGTGGCTTCAGGGTCTATACCACCGTCAACAGCGCGGACCAAATCAATGCAGAGAAAGCCGTACGCGCAGGCTTGATCGAATACGACCATCGCCATGGCTGGCGGGGCGTGGAAAGCCATGTGGATCTGCCTGTAGATGCCGATACAGAGCTTTACGCGGAGAAGGCCAGAACGGTTCCCGTAATTACGGACTTTCCTGCCGCCATGGTCACCGGCTTCAACGGCAACGATGCAAATCTCGTGCTTTTTAACGGAACCGAATATTTGCTGACCAGCGCCGCAAGCAAATGGACGGGCCGTTCCCCGGTCACTCTGCTCAAGCGTGGAGATATCGTTCGCCTGCTGCCGGATGAAAAAAATCAAGGCTACATTTTATCGCAACTGCCTTCTGCACAGGCAGCACTCGTGTCATTACAGCCAGAAGATGGTGCATTACGAGCAATAGTGGGCGGCTTCAGCTTCAACCAAAACAGTTTTAACCGCGCAATACAGGCGACACGCCAACCTGGCTCTGCCTTCAAACCCTTCGTCTATGCCGCTGCGTTTGAGCGCGGTTACACACCTGCAAGCATCGTCAATGATGCGCCTGTTGAATTCAAATACGGCAACGGCAAAGTATGGCGACCTCAAAATGACGGCGGCCGTTTCGCCGGGCCTATTCGGGTTCGTGAAGCGCTGGTGCAATCGCGCAATCTTGTCTCGATTCGCCTACTGTCTGCAATCGGTACCGATTTTGCTCGCACCTACATTACGCAGTTTGGCTTCAATAAAGAGCAACTACCTCCAAATCTTTCCATGTCGCTGGGAACTGCTTCATTGACTCCGATGTCGATCGCACGCGGTTACACTGTGTTTGCCAATGGCGGGTTTTTAGTAACACCTTATTTCATCGAAAAAATCATTGATCGGAATGGCAATGCCATTGTCCTAACGCGACCGCTCACCGCTTGTCGAACTTGCACACAGCGAACATCGGTTGATCAACGTACGGCGACTGTGGTTGACGGGTTTGATTTCAGTGCAAGCGGCCCTAAAAAAGAAGCTGCGATCCAAGTATCGAAAACTGAAGACCCAAATTTCGTTGGCCCTCAGGAAGTATCTCTGGCGCCACGTGCGATCGACGAGCGAACCGCTTTTTTACTTCGCTCGATGATGCGCGATGTAGTGAAACGCGGCACAGCGACAGCAGCCAAGGTATTAAATCGCGAAGATATCGGTGGAAAAACCGGTTCAACCAATGACCATCGCGATGCCTGGTTCAGCGGTTTTGGTGGCAACCTAGTAACGACAGTCTGGGTCGGTAAGGATAATTTCAAACCACTTGGCTACGGCGAATATGGCGGTCGTGCAGCACTTCCCATTTGGATTAATTACATGGGTGCCGCACTAAAAGACATTCCGCAAGCCGACCTCACCCCACCCAACGGCATAGTAACAGCGAGCATCAGCGCAAGTGGAAATTTACTGCCCGCAGGCACTCCGGGCGCCCTAACTGAATATTTCAAACAAGAAGATTACGATCGTCTGATTTCCAGCGGCTATAACTGGGAAGTGCCTGGCGGGGATAAAACCGACTTTGAAGATATTTTTTGATCACTATTCATGCGCGGCATTCCAATATGCCGCGCATTGTGGATTATTCCGGCTTGAAAACCAGACTGCCTTCATAGAAAAAAAGCTGGCCAACCCATGGCATGGGAAAGCTGACATGGAATTGATAGTGATCATTGACAATTTTCTAAACGCTTTTGAATGAAGAAATAATATCAAAGGCATCGGCAACATGATGTATATCCACCCAATATTCATGTATCCCCGACTTCAGGGATATGCATAGTTTTTTAACCAGTGCTTGCCGATAAAACCTGCAAAACCGGTACCGAAATCCAGTTTGATTTTCCCTGCAAGGGAACCGCAAAGGCGATGCAGCATTTGCAATTGCGGATGTAAAAAGACGAGCGACCCGCCAAGCCAACCAGCGATGGCATTATTTTCTTAGGATTGTGTTGGCAGGTTTTGCACTTTTAGTTATCTGTATTCTCGGCGGCTGCGGGATCAACAACTACAAAAGCTTGCAACACGGCCTGCAAATCGTCCGAGCTCACGGGTTTGCGAATAAAAGCTTTCATTCCAGCCGCCAGTGCGCCAGATTCCGCTTCAGCATCTGCCCGTGCGGTAATTGCGATCATTGGCAATTGATATCCCTGCGCCAACACAAGGCGAGCAAGCTCAAGACCATCAAGACCCGGCAGATCAAGGTCAAGCAAGGCAATGTCGAAGTATTGAGTGGCCAGCTCCGATAGCGCTTGCATGCCTTGATGCGCATGAACGACACAATGCCCCTGGCCGCTGAGCAGCTCGGACAAGACCTCTGCAACGAGTAAGTCATCTTCAACAAGTAGGATACGCAAAGTCGGATTTATGACTTGGTTTGTTGCTCGCATCATCTCGCAAATTATCGCTTCGCTGCCATTGTGCAATGGCAACTCGACTACGAATAACGCACCCTGGCCTAGACTGCTTTTAATTTCAACATGTCCACCCATTGCCGATGCCAGCTCCTGGCAGATCGCTAGGCCCAAACCACTACCACCATAACGCTGGTTTGTACGATTACCTTCAGCCTGTTCGAATCTTTGAAACAAGCGCGCTTGTTGTTCGGCACTCATGCCCGGCCCTGTATCCAATACTTGCAGTTGCAGACCATGCGGAGTCAAGCCAAAAGCGCGAACCATCACTCGCCCCTGCTCGGTAAATTTAATCGCGTTGTTTCCCAGGTTAAGCAATATCTGCCTGATACGGCCCGAATCTCCCATACAAAAACCGGGCGTACTTTTGTCGATGATGCAACTAAACCCCAACCCCTTCATTTCCGCCAACGTTCTTAACAAGTCGCAGACTTCAAGCACCAATGTCTTCACGTCAAAATTTTCATCGTGTAAACGTAACTTACCCGCCTCAATCTGCGCAAGATCCAGCACATCATTGACCAAATGCAAAAGATGCTGACCAGCATTTTGAATTGCTTTCACGCGGTGCTTTTGCTGTAGATTCAATTCACTTCCCTGCAGCAACTCTGCCATGCCAAGCACACCCATCATCGGCGTGCGAATTTCATGACCAAGTGTTGCCAGAAAACGCGATTTTGCCAATGAGTTTTGCTGTGCTATTTCACGTTCTTGCTCGCGCAGGCGCTGGTCATTCAGCAATTGCAGACGATTTCGATAAAACAGGGCCATGCCCAAAACTATCGCGCAAAATATAAGTATCCAGAGCATTTGTGCCCAGCCGGTTTTCCACCATGGTGGATGCACAACCAGCTTTAGCTTTAAGGGTACTGACCAACGACCCTCGGCATCGGCGGCTTTCGCTTCTAGTTGATAATTCCCTGCCGGCAGGCTTGAAAAAACTCGCTCGCCTGAAGCCCCGGTGTCAACCCAATCTCTGTCATAACCGTTCAATAAAAACCGGTAGCGGTGCGTTGGCGCATCGGCAAATGAAAGCAAACGCAAGCTAATAGTTAAATCCCGGTCATTCGGCTGCAAATCGATAGTCGATGCCGCAACCGGAAAGGTGACTCTATTTTCATCACGGCGTACAGATAGCCCATCGAGCACGAGGGGAGATAAAATACTCTGATTGCGAATTTTTATCGGATCGAATATCACCAGACCCTTGGCGGTACCGACTAGAGCAAGCCCATTTGATGTCATCAACGCTGGCTGCATGTCAAACTCTTGGCTCGGTAAACCATCTCGTTCGCCGAACATTCGAAATTGATTAATTAGGACGTTATAGCGCAACAGGCCTCGGGGGGTGGTAAGCCATAAATTTCCACTACGATCCGGCAGAATTGACCCGACCTCTACCGGCGGCAAGCCATCATCACCCGTGACACGGCGTAGGCTTTGTAGTTTTTTGCCATTCCACTGAAATGCTTCAAGTACCCCCATGCGATGCACCCATACTGTATCGGCCGCGAGAAAACTGAAAGCATCTACGCGGTCGACGGGACCACCTTCAATGGAAATAAATTTTTCAACATCATCGTTCCAGCGCAACAAACCTTCAGCTGTTGCAACCCATAATTCGCCTTCAGGGCCAAGAGCAAATTGGTCGGGATCGGTTGATTGCAACCCTTTACCATCACCTGGAACAATGCTGTGTACGACGCGACCTGATTCATCATGTGCTTCAATACCACCGCCATATGAAGCGGCCCAGATAAGACCGTCACTTGTTTGCATTAAAAGACGTACAGCTCCAGGCAACGCTACTTGCTTTGCCGCATCATTAGAAAAATGCGTTAGCTTTAGAGTTTTCGGTTCAAAACGCGTCAAACCCTTACTGTGCCCTAACCATACAACATCACTGCTAGTTTGAAGTACTGACCAAATCTGCGTTGTCCAGTTTTGTGCGTCGACCAGCACGCGCTCCACGTTACCATTTACCAGATCGATTTTATCTAACCCGTCGCCACTAACTAACCACACGGCACGCTGAGCAGCTTCAGAAGCTGAATACACTACAGATCCTGATAACGTTTTTTTATCTCCAACATCATGCCGAAAAACCGAAAAATTACGCCAGCCCGCCGGTAATCGTAACAGTCCTCGATCTTGAGTGGGGAACCAAAATCCACCTTCATGGTCTTCGAATACACCATAAATATTGGCTGGAGTTTGCATATCCGGCTTGTAGCTAATCAGCTGCAGCTCTCGCCATTGATAAATATTAGGGCCGTCACTGAACCACACCGCACCTTGCTGGTCCTGCCAAAGCCCAGTAATCGGTTTTTCGGGCAGCAAAACCTCGCCAATTTTATCCCCTGTGGCTGAAAGATGTAGCAAACCCTTTTTCGTGCCTACCCATATACTGCCATCCTTATCTCCTAACAATTGCAGAATGAAAGTATCGAGTAATTCACCCGATCTAATCCGGATAAATTTAGTGCCATTCCAAAAACACAAACCCTTGGTGGTTCCTATCCAAAGCCGATCTTTTGTATCCACCGCCAATGAAAGGATGGTGTCAGCCGGCAATGAGTTGAGATTGTTTTTGACAGGCATGAACCTCTTGATCTTTCCAGTGGTGTCCATTCGGTGCAGGCCACCGCCAAAAGTCCCAAACCATAGAGCTCCATCTGCAGTAGAGGTCATTGCCCAAATATCATCGCTACCCATTTCAGGATGATTGCTTTTGCGAAAATGCGTAAAATTGGTGCGATCAGCGTTGAAACTGCTTATGCCTTGCCCTTCAGTAGCGATCCATAAGCGATCTTGCTTGTCGACATACAGCACTTGCACGACATTACCCGGCAAGGCATTGTCGTCACCGGGAGCGGAACGATAGATTTTGTAGCCTATGCCGTCATAGCGCGCCAGACCATCTTTACTAGCAATCCACAAATAACCTTTTTTATCTTGAGTGACTGCATACAAAGTACTCGATGGTAAGCCATCGGCAACAGTCAACTGTCTGAACTGTGGAGTTTCTGGCAAGCTGGCCAAAACCGATGAACAGCACAACACCAGCCCCAGCAAAAGGCATAGACGCATTAATATTCCCCCGATATCCCTAGATCAATCGTTTCAAAGATTCGTTAATTGGGCAATACCTAGCAGCAAGATGCCTTAATGTTTCCAGCCTGCAACGACTCATTTCACCGCAGCTACTATCCGAATTCAGCTACAGCGCTAGAATGCAGCTAGGAGAACTCCATGAAACCCAAATTCTGCGTCATCATTTTTTTATTGGCATTCAGCAACGCACGGGCGGCAACCGAATCATTCCAGATTGATCCGGTTCATACGCGTGTTGCCTTCAGTGTGTCGCACGCAGGTTTTTCAAATCCAATCGGTACGTTTTCGGGCAGCGATGGATTACTAAAGTTTGATGAAATGGATTGGAGCAAGTCATCGGTCTCGGCCACGATTCCGTTGGGCACATTAAATCTGGGAGATACCCACTGGCAGGAAAAAATACTGGACAGTACATTTTTTGATGCACAAAAATTTCCCGTTGCCACTTTCGTCTCACAAAGAATAGAAAAATTATCCAGTAACACGGGCATCGCACATGGAGTAATAAACATTCATGGTAAAAGCCAGCCCATTAGCCTCAACTTCACTTTGAATGCATTAAAACGCCATCCACTCAATCTGAAGAAAACAATCGGTTTTTCGGCAACTGCAACACTTAGCCGGAAATCGTTTGGTATAAATGCCTGGACCACCCTGATTGGCGATGAAGTAAAAATCATGATCGAGCTAGAAGCCAGCCGCAGCAAGGCCGAACAAACACAGGAGCAAGCCAATGATACTAAAAAATAGTTCGCAAACATGGGGCAGCCTCAGCATAGGCTTACACTGGCTTACCGTTATTTTGATTCTATGCCTGATGGCCGTCGGCCTGATCATGACCAACCTGCCCAACGGCCCACAGAAAATCCAGATTTATGCCATGCATAAAAGCTTCGGCCTGACGGTGCTCGGCTTGACCGTGTTGAGGCTGTTGTGGCGATTATTCTCGACCAATCCGGACGAAGTGGAGAACACTCCCGTCTGGCAATCATGGGCCGCCAAGTTAACGCATGGAGTCCTATATGTGCTGTTATTTGCGATGCCAATAAGCGGTTGGCTGTATAACTCAGCAGCTGGGTTCCCACTGAAATACTTTGGCCTTTTCAAGTTACCGAAATTGAGTGGCTACGATCCGCAATTAAAAGAACTGGCCGGCGACGCCCATGAAACTTTTTTCTATATCCTCGCTCTATTGATGCTGATGCATGCCGGCGCTGCACTGAAGCATCACTATCTGGATAAAGACAGCACCCTGACCCGCATGCTGCCGTGGCTTGCGAAAAAAACATGAGGCTTTATATGCGCCATCTAATTTTATGCTTAGCATTCGTCAACAGCTCCGCATTTGCAGCCGATTATGTCCAGCAGCCCGGCTCAAGCCTTGGCTTTACTGGGAGCTACCAGGGCGAAGCATTCACTGGCAGTTTTGCGAAATTCAATTCCATCATCAGTTTCGATCCGACAAAACTCGCTCAAAGCAAGTTTGATGTAAGGATCACGTTGAGTAGCGCTAACACGAAAAATTCCGAGCGCGACGAGATGTTGGCCGGCGCCGATTTTTTCAATACAAAAGTACAGCCAGAGGCGCGTTATCTTGCAACAAAATTTCGCGGCCTAGGTGGCAACCGTTTCGTCGCCGATGGCGTGCTGACCTTGCACGGAATTTCCAAAGCAGCACCTTTGACATTTACCTGGACAGCGGGCGCGAAACCGCAACTGGTTGGCACAGCAAAGCTTCAGCGTCTCGATTTCAAGGTCGGCATCGGCGACTGGGATGACGTGGAATTGATTCCAAATGCCGTGACTGTGAATACACGCTTGATTCTATCACCGGTTGCAATACCCGCCAGCACCGTCAAAGCTGCGCCGAAGAAGCCATAAGTTCGCGCACCTGCTCGGCGTTAAAGGGCCAGTCCAATTCCATACTGCTGCGTGTGTGCTTGAGCACGGGCACGCGCAAGCCGTATCGGTTTTCCAACACGCTATCGCCTTCTATCCAGATTGAATCAAAGTCTGCGATACGTGCTTGCGCCAATACTTCCCATGCTAATTCGCAAAGATGACAATGGTCGCGCTGAAAAAGAATTAAATCAGACATTGATTGGTTTTCGTGTTTTACGTTGAAGAGCATACAATACGCCATCGCAAACGGAAGCTCATCATGGCTGTTAGTACCTTCGATTTATTCAAGATCGGCATCGGCCCCTCTTCTTCGCACACAGTCGGTCCGATGCGGGCTGCAGTACGTTTTGCACAACGCTGGCTGCGTGACACCGATTTGATGGAAAACACAACCAGGATTCGTGTCGAATTATTTGGGTCGCTGGCGCTGACCGGTCGCGGTCACGGTACCGACAAAGCGATATTGATGGGGCTTGAAGGCCATTGGCCAAATGAAATAAATCCCGATGCAATTCCGGAAACGCTCGCACGCATTCGCAAGGATAAAAAGATCCGCGTGCTGAACACGCATGAAATTGTTTTCGATGAAAAAACGGACCTCGTTTTCAACAAACGCCAGAAACTGCCGTTTCATTCCAATGGCATGCGTTTTACTGCTTACGATGCCAACGCCAATGAACTGGCAACCCGGGATTATTATTCGGTCGGTGGCGGTTTTGTTGTTAATCAGGATGAAGCGGCCGAGAACCGTATCGTGGCCGACACGACTGAATTGAAATATCCATTTCATAGTGGCGATGAACTGCTTGCCCAGTGTGAAAAAAATAACATCACGATCGCGCAGCTGATGTTCGAAAATGAAAAAGTCTGGCGCAGCGAAGCCGAGATTTCCGAAGGCTTGAAAGAAATCTGGCGTGCCATGCAAGATTGCGTAAGCCGCGGAATTCGTGAAGAAGGCATTTTACCCGGCGGCCTGAAAGTGGTCCGCCGTGCGCCCGCTATGCACAACGACTTGGTGATGCGCCCAGAGGCTGCAATGAAAGACCCGCTTACCGTACTTGATTGGGTCAATCTATATGCACTTGCAGTAAATGAAGAAAATGCCGCCGGTGGCCGCGTTGTCACCGCCCCGACCAATGGTGCAGCCGGCATTATTCCCTCGGTCCTGCATTATTTTGATCGCTTCTGTGCCAATGCCAGCGAACAGGGCGTATTCGACTTCCTGCTCACCGCCGCAGCTATCGGTATTTTGTACAAGGAAAACGCGTCTATATCCGGCGCAGAAGTCGGCTGCCAGGGTGAGGTGGGCGTTGCTTGCTCAATGGCCGCAGGTGGCCTCACGGCTGCGCTGGGAGGCAGTCTTGGACAAGTAGAAAACGCCGCGGAGATCGGCATGGAGCACAACCTCGGTCTAACCTGCGACCCCATCGGCGGCCTTGTCCAGATTCCTTGCATTGAACGTAACGCAATGGGTGCGGTGAAGGCGATCAATGCAAGCCGCATGGCGCTCCGTGGAGATGGCAAGCATCGGGTGTCGCTGGATAAGGTCATTAAAACCATGCGTGACACAGGTCGTGACATGGCTGAAAAATATAAAGAGACTTCACGTGGCGGCTTGGCAGTCAATGTCATCGAATGCTGATATAAGATGAGCTTTATGGCTTGATTTCGACGCGGTAACGGCGCATAAAACAAGCATGGCTGTAACAGGATTACGCATGACGCGTGTGATACTTTTTATCGTTCTGTACCTGCTTGGCGCCTATCTCGCCGATCAATTCATTCATGCGCCTGGACAAGTCGCATTGTTTTGGCCCGCTTCCGGTTTAGCCATAGGTTTTTTGATTCGCTATGGCGTCCGCTGGGCCGTGCCTCTGATAGCTTCGATTCTTCTGATGCATTTACTGATCAGCCCGGTTCCAACTACCTTCCTGTTTTTTTCGGTTGCAAGCAATGTCGTCGGCGGCTGTCTCGGAGCCATTTATGTTCGCCGTAAAAACTTGCCAACCTTTATTTCGGTACGCAGTGGTTTTATTCTGCTCCGTGGCGGCATCATCATGGCTACCGTCAGCGCACTTATTGGCACTCTTGGCTTATATGTAGCCAGCATGGTTACGGCCGATATGATCTGGCCCACGTTTGCGAAATGGGGCATGGGCGATTTACTCGGAATTATCAGCGTTGCACCGACCGTATTCTTGCTGACAACCGGGCCATCCACCAATCCAGACCAGCCATTGAATGGTGAATACGCCAGACTACGTGAAAAAATCACCTGGTCTATTCTTTTATTCTCTACTTATGCACTGGTTTTTCTGGGCGGCACCAGCGGCAGCGACTACGCACTAGGGCTCTCCGCCTTGCCCATTGCCTTAATCATCTGGAGCGCGATTCGCTTTCAACCGATTTGGACAACGGGTGGCATCACGGTCACCGTATTGATTCTCACCTCCATGACCGGATTCGGCATGGCCGGCTTCAAACCACCGGACGCACTACTCGATGCTGCATTGCTACTGATTTTTTTATGCCTGATCTCGATCATTCCGTTGGTGCTCGTTGCAGCCAATCATGAAAACCGGATCGCCACGCGAAAAATGATTCGCCGCGCAACGACCGACAGCGCAACAGGCTTGGCAAACCGGACCGCATTTGAAGAAGCAACCCGTGAAGCACTCGGTCGCAGCGGCTTGCCGCAGACGCTTGCCTATCTTGATCTGGATCACTTCACACTCGTCAACGACACCGCCAGCCATGCTGCCGGCGATGAATTATTGCAGGGCATTGCTTCATTGCTGGTAACCACGCTGCATGTCGGTGACCGCTTGTTCCGTATTGGCGGCGATGAATTTGCATTGCTCCTGCTGTGCGAAGGCAAGGAAGCAGAATTGCGCTGCCAACGCATCTTGCATGACATCGAAGCTTTCCGGATCGGGTGGGCATCTCAAGTAATTTCCACCACGGCCAGTATCGGCATGGTGACTTTACGTCCCAGCCAAAGTGATTTTGCCGTTCTGCTTTCACAGGCTGATGCAGCCTGTTTTACGGCAAAGGAACTCGGTGGCAATCGTGTGTTCATTTCGAGTCAAACCGAAACGCAATCACAGGATCGCACCGAAGCCATGCGGTGGGCTGTTCGTATTCGCGACGCTTTGAATAAAAATCTGTTCGAGATTGACTGCCAAACCATTACTTCCTTAAAAAATCCCAGTGAACGCGGCCGGTATTTCGAGGTGCTGGTTCGCATGCGCGACCCGGTAACGCAACAACGCTTGTTGCCAGGCTATTTCATTCCTGCTGCAGAACGTTTCCATCTCGGCACACAGATTGATCGGCATGTCGTTGAACTCGTTTTAAGCTGGATGGAAAAAAATCCGGATGCAGCTGAGACCGTCAGCGGCTGCTCCATAAACCTGACCGCTGCCTCGATGGTGGATGACAGCTTTTCGCAATTCCTGAAAACCAGAATTTTGACATCGAGTTTTTCTGCCAGAAAAATTATTTTTGAAATCACCGAAACCAGTGCAGTACGCGACCTTTCACGCGCGCAGAATCTTATCAACGACATGCGAGCGCTTGGCTGCCGGTTTGCGCTCGATGATTTCGGCACCGGTTTTTGTTCATTCAATTACTTGCGAAATCTCGACGTTGATTATTTCAAGATTGACGGTAGCTTCGTGCGTGACCTGCAAAGCTCGTCACTGTCTACTGCCGTCATTAAATCCATTACCGATATTGCCCATGTGCTGAATAAAAAGACCACGGCGGAGCATTGCGAAAGCGAAGCCCTGGCCGAAATTTTACTGAGCCTGAACGTAGATTATGCACAAGGCTTCGGTATTCATAAACCCGAACCGATTGACGAGTATTTTTCGGTCATAAGCACTAAACTTGAACAATGAATAAACGTTTTCGATTTGCCTGCTTCGGCGGGTTTTGCAGTTTTCTGATCATGGGTTTCTGGCTTAAGCCAATACCGTTTTTTGAACGCGGCGAGTACTCGCAGAAAAAAGGACAGCTCCCCGCCAAGCCAGGAGCCCATAATGAAGCCGCCGGCCAAGCATCGCCTTATTTATTCGGCGATGACATAGAGTTCGAAACCAACAGTGGTGTCGTCTACGTTTATGTTAATAACCGCATGGCTGGCCCCATGCAGGTACAGCTAAGTGCGGGGAGCTCCGCTCGCAACATGGATGCCTGGCCTTCGCTTCCGGTCAGCTATGTACTGGAACCAAAACAGAGGAAATTACTGACCCGGCTACAAGCAATCGACAATAACCATTCGATGACACGAGACTTGCAAAGTCTGGGCATACCGGGAGATCCGCATGCCATTCCTGATGATATTGCCTATTCCCTGCCGCTAGATGAAAACAGTCACTGGGAATTGGGGCAGGAATTCAACGGCGAGTTTTCGCATCATGATGAACAAAATCGTTACGCCGTTGATTTTATCGTGCCGATAGGCACACCGGTATTGGCGGCGCGTTCCGGGGTCGTGATGGAAACGATCGGCAATTACAATGGCGGCGGCCAAAACGCCAAACTCTATGCCAGCCGTGCCAACTTCATCCGGATACTGCACGATGATGGCAGCATGGCACTTTACGCCCACCTGAAAGAAAACGGCATCCTGGTCAATGCCGGCCAGCGCGTTGGCCTGGGCGAAGTCATCGGCTATTCCGGCAATACCGGTTTTTCAAGCGGCCCGCACCTGCACTTTGCCTTGCAGATCAATACCGGTTTGCGTCTGGTTTCAATTCCGTTTCGCATGGTTGGCCCGGAAGGCAATTTGCCGCTAAACGAGTGACTCTCAGATCATAGCGAGTAACTAAGCCAAGTGGCTGGGCTATAATGCCGCCCTTGTCTTTAAGCCCTTGCGGCCGCGCCCCATGTCTGAACATTTGAACGAAACCCACCGACGCCGCACATTTGCGATCGTCTCGCATCCCGATGCTGGCAAAACCACGCTGACTGAAAAGCTCTTGCTATTCGGAGGTGCCATTCAAATGGCCGGCAGCGTGAAATCACGCAAAGCGGCACGCCACGCAACCTCGGACTGGATGGCGCTGGAAAAAGAACGCGGCATTTCCGTCACTTCTTCGGTCATGCAATTTCCGTATGAAGGCCGCGTTGTGAATTTGTTGGATACGCCCGGCCATGCCGACTTTTCCGAAGATACCTATCGCGTGCTTACTGCCGTCGACTCCGCTTTGATGGTAATCGATTGCGCCAAAGGCGTCGAAGAACGCACGATTAAATTGATGGAAGTCTGTCGCCTGCGCGACACGCCGATTATGAGTTTCATCAACAAGCTCGACCGCGAAGGCAAATCGCCGATTGATTTGCTTGATGAAGTGGAATCAGTGCTCGGCATTCAATGCGCGCCGATTAGCTGGCCCATCGGCATGGGCTCGCGCTTGAAAGGTGTGGTGCATTTACTTAGTGGCGAAGTCCATATTTACGAACAGGGCCGCAATTTTACCCGTCAGGATTCCACCATCTTTTCTTCACTCGATGATCCGCAACTGGCGGCGCGTATTGGCATCGACATGTTGCAGGAAGTCCGTGATGAACTGGAACTCGTTGAAGGTGCATCACATCCGTTCGACAAAGAAAAATATTTATCCGGCCAACAAACGCCAGTGTTCTTTGGTTCCGCCGTAAACAATTTCGGCGTGCAATTGTTGCTTGATTTTTTCGTCGAACATGCGCCGTCGCCCAAGTCCCGCAGCACCACCGGCCGCGACATTCAGCCAGAAGAAGAAAGTTTTTCCGGCTTTGTATTCAAGATCCAGGCCAATATGGATCCACAACATCGTGACCGCGTTGCTTTCTTGCGTGTTTGTTCGGGGCGATTCGATGCCGGCATGAAAGCCTTCCACGTCCGCAGCGGAAAAGAGCACAAATTAGCGAATGCGTTGACGTTCATGGCAAGTGATCGTGAAATCGTCGAGACTGCCTATCCCGGCGACGTGATCGGCTTACACAACCACGGCACGATTTCGATCGGCGATACATTCACTGCAGGCGAATCGTTGAGCTTTACTGGCATACCGAATTTCGCACCCGAATTATTCCGTCGCGCACGTCTGCGTGACCCATTAAAACTCAAGCAATTGCAAAAAGGCCTTGCGCAATTGTCGGAAGAAGGGGCGACACAGTTCTTTCGACCATTAATGAGCAATGATTTGATTCTTGGCGCTGTCGGCGTATTGCAGTTCGACGTAGTCGCGTATCGGCTGAAAGACGAGTACAGCGTGGACGCCATTTTTGAACCCATCAGCATCGCAACCGCGCGCTGGGTTCGTGGTGGCACACCGAAAAAAATGGAAGAGTTTCGCGACAAGAATGCAATGAATCTTGGCATTGATGCTGCTGGCCAGCTGGTTTATCTTGCGCCTTCACGTGTTAACTTGCAGCTGACGCAGGAACGCTGGCCGGATTTCACTTTTGCTGCTACCCGCGAACACGCTTATGCAATCAGCATGGATTGATCATTATAAAGCCGGCTATCTTGATTAAATGCAAAACTGACGGTGATGCAAAATTGGTTCGCATGAATTGATGCACAAGGACGATGACATGTTCGAGCAAAAGAAAAAGCCTTTGCTAAGCAGGCGACTGTTCTACCGTCGCGTCATCAAACACACCTGCTATTCACTGATCGCTATTGTTATTGCTCTGGGTCTCGGCGTGCTCGGCTATCACTGGCTTGGCGAACTTGGCTGGGTTGATTCGGTTTTGAATGCCGCGATGATTCTTGGCGGCATGGGGCCAGTGAATGTACTGCATAGCGATAGCGCCAAACTGTTTTCCGCTGTCTATGCATTGTTTTCCGGCTTATTCTTTATCGGTATCGCTACCATGCTGGTAGGTCCATTCGCACATCGACTCCTGCATAGTCTGCACATCGACGATAAAAACTGAGTTTGAACCCATGTCAGAAACCTTCCTCTTTACTGTCGTTGACGCCTTTGCCTTATCGGGGCGACCCGGCCCCGTACTCGTTCCCGGCTTTCTCCAAAGCTCTAAGCTTCCCACCATGCGAATAGGTGCACAAATTCGTTTGGTCACACCCAGTGGTGAATCGATTGAGACACTCATCGCAGGGTTTGAGAGGATTAGTTATGGCCGCAGACCATCGCGTGATAAAGTTTGCACACCAATTGCCCTGCCCCCAACCATCACTAAAGAGCAAGTGCCGGCCGGCACTGATGTTTTTCTAATCACCAGTAAATTCTGCTCTTCAGAAAATGACTCCTGATCCATCAAGTGGCACCGGCATTAACCAAACGTTAGTTGTAAATTCAATGAACGCTTTAGGTAGACACCTCAAAAATATTCAGGCACGTTGAGCACTGAAAAACATCAAGACAAAGAGTACCGTATGACCGATATGCATGATGTTCGCGAAGAATTATGGAATGCGATTACTCATGGCCTAGGCGCCGTACTCAGTGTTGCCGGCGGTGCCGTGCTGATTACACTGGCTGCGCTCAAGGGAAACCCTTGGCAGCTAATTAGCGCGATTGTATTCACGATGGCTTTATTATTGCTTTATACGGCCTCGACCCTATACCACGCGATACCGCATCTGAATGCGAAGCAGCAACTCAAGGTATTTGATCACTGTGCAATCTACGTATTGATTGCCGGCAGTTACACGCCTTTCACATTAATCGGCCTACGCGGACATGGTGGCTGGTGGTTGTTCGGCATTGTCTGGACGCTGGCGTTGGCAGGCGTGATCTTCAAACTTTATTACACAGGCCGCTTCAAACTGGTTTCAACATTGATCTATATCGGCATGGGATGGATGGTGATTTTCGCGATTAAACCGATGCTGAAAAATATCGATACCACCACCTTGGTCTGGTTATTTACCGGCGGACTTTTTTATACACTGGGCACGGTCTTTTACATGAGTAAAAAAATCCCGTACACCCACGCGATCTGGCATGTATTTGTGATGCTGGGCAGTGCCAGCCATTTTGTGGCGATTAGCAGACAGGTACTACTGTAAACTCTGTCGTAATCTGAATGCGGGAAGACTTTAGCTACTAATGTATTGCTGCAATGCCTGTATTTCTTGCTGTTGATCTTCGATCACGGCTTTCACCAAATCACCAATCGATACCATACCGACAACGGTGCCGTTTTCGCGGACCGGCAAATGGCGAATTTTCTTTTCGGTCATCAAACTCATACATCTTTGTGCGGTATCGCCGGGTGAAACGCAGAGCACAGCGCTGGTCATGATCTCGCTGATAAGCGTATCGGCGGAATTTCTTCCGAGCAACATCACTTTACGTGCGTAATCACGTTCTGTACTAATACCCACCAACTCGTTACCTTTCATGATCAATACCGCACTGATGTTGTGTTCTGCCATCAAGCTGATTACTTCGCGAACAGTGGAAGTGGGAGCGGCACTGATTATTCGGCTGCCTTTCTGATCCAAAATTTGCTGGACATTGCGCATATCAGCCTCCGTTCGAATTGCGATGATTGATGTCTATCATATTCCTGTTGCGGGGCACTGGGAATTGTTTGGCGATCAAATAAAGCGGCCGCTGTTTGGTTTCCATATACAAGCGGCCAAGATACTCGCCGACCATGCCCAAAGCCATTAATTGCATGCCACCAAGCAACAGAATCACGGCCATCATGGTCGGCCAACCTTGCACTGCATCGCCCCAAACCATCGTCTTGGCAATAATCCAAAGTCCGTAGGCAAAAGCACACATCGCCGTCAGCAACCCAATATAAGTGGCAAGGCGCAATGGCGCCGTCGAGAAACTGGTAATGCCTTCCAGCGCCAAATTCCACAAACGCCAATAATTAAATTTACTCGATCCGGCAATTCGGGCTTGTCGCGAGTAATGCAAGGCCGTTTGCCGGTAGCCAACCCAGGCAAACAAACCTTTCATGAACCGCTGACGTTCACCCATTTTCGACAGGGCATCCAGAACATCGCGAGACAGCAAACGAAAATCACCGGTGTCTGCGGGAATGCGGATATTCGACAGCGAATTAATCACGCGATAGAACGATGCCGATGTGACACGCTTCAACCAGCTTTCCCCTTCGCGTTCGGTTCGCGTGCCATAAACCACATCAAAACCTTCACGCCACTTTGCAATGAATTCGGGAATAAGTTCCGGAGGGTCCTGACCATCGGCATCGAGAACGATCAAGGCTGCGCTATCACCTGCAACATGATCCAAACCGGCTGTCAGTGCCGCTTCCTTACCAAAATTACGCGACAGGCGAATCAATGCCACTCGAGAGTCCGACGCGGCAATTTTTTCCATTAAAGCCCAGGTCGTATCAGTACTGCCGTCATCGACATAGAGCATTTCGAATTCTGCATCGCAGCTTTTAATGGCTTCGCAAAGGCGCAAATGCAGGGTTGGAAGGCTGGCTTCCTCGTTGTAAGCGGCTATTAGCAGAGTGATTTTGTCAGTTTTCGTCATGGCTTCATGGTATCCGTTTTGATACTTGGATTGACATAATTCTATAATTCTGGAAATATAGAATTATGGACAATTATGCCGCACTAAACGCTTTAAAAGCCCTCGCACAAGAAAGCCGCTTGGCTGCCTTCCGCTTATTGGTGCAAGCCGGAGAATCAGGTATGGCAGTCGGTGATTTACGCGAGGCTTTAGATATTCCGCCTGCAACATTAACTGCGCACCTGAATATTTTGCGTGCTGCCGGCCTGGTTCTTGATCGGCGCGAGGGTCGGGTAATCCGGATTCGGGCCGATTATTCCTGCATGAATGCACTGCAGGAATTTCTGACGGAAAACTGCTGCCAGGGTGTCGTTTGCGAAACCCCTAATCCAAAATCTACTTGTGCAGTGTGCTGAAAATGAAACGTGTACTTTTCGTCTGTGTCGAAAACTCGAACCGCAGCCAAATGGCTGAAGCCTTTGCCCATATTCACGGCGGCAATAATGTGGATGCGCAAAGTGCCGGTTCGAAGCCTTCTGGCCTAATCAATCCTAAAGCCATTCGCTTTATGCGCGAGTTGAATTACGACCTCGGCCAACATGCATCCAAATCACTGGATGAGATTGAAGGCGAATTCGATGCGGTTATCACAATGGGCTGTGGTGACAATTGTCCCTGGGTACCGGCAAAACTGCGCGAGGACTGGGGCTTGCCTGATCCGAAAAACATGGATGATGAAAATTATCGTGCCGTGCGCGACGAGATTTCGCTTCGGGTAAAAAAACTGCTGGAATCGCTGTGATGGGATTGCGTAATAAAATTATCGCCGAATTTTTCGGCACTACGCTTTTGTTGGCGACTGTGGTCGGCAGCGGCATCATGGGCGTAAATTTGTCACAGGGAAATAACGGCGTTGCCTTACTGGCCAATGCGGCGGCCACGGCTGGCATCTTGTATGTATTGATTACCACACTGGCGCCGATTTCCGGCGCGCATTTTAATCCTGCTGTCAGCCTGGTAATGCGGGCACGCGGCGAACTCGGTAATCGTGAACTAATATTTTATCTACTCGCGCAGATCACCGGGGCGATCGTCGGCGTTTTGCTTGCGCATGCAATGTTCGAGCAAACATTAATCCAACCCGGAATACGGATACGCACCGGCATCCCGCAATATTTGTCCGAAGCGACGGCAACCTTTGGGCTGCTGATCACGATTTTATTGGCGGCAAAACAAAAATCCACACAAGTCCCCGCATTGGTTGCGAGTTATATATTTGCTGCGTACTGGTTTACTTCCAGTACTTCGTTCGCTAATCCAGCCGTCACGATCGCGCGTTCGTTAACGCAAAGTTTCGCCGGCATTCGTCCGGATGACGTTACCGGCTTTGTTGCAGCACAACTACTTGGCGCATGCATGGCTTACCTTTTCTTTCGCTTTGCCTTTGGTTTTACTTCTTCTTCGGCAGGCTCTTCAGCCAAATAGCCTGGCCCACCCAATTGCCGCATTTGCCGCTGAATCCAGCGTGCGCGGCGATTGACATATGAGCCGGGATTTTTCGCACTGTATTTTTTAGGGTTCGGCAGCACAGCGGCAAGTCGCGCGCTTTCGTTCGGCGTCAAATTTTTTGCGGATTTGCCGAAGAATCTTTTAGCCGCAGATTCTGCGCCGTACACGCCATCACCAAATTCGGCGATGTTTGCATAGACTTCGATAATGCGATGCTTGGGCCAGAAAAATTCGATCAGCATGGTATACCAAGCTTCAACCGGTTTGCGAAGGTAACGGGTAATGCCATGACCATTCCAGCAAAACAGGTTTTTCGCTACTTGCTGGCTGATCGTGCTGCCGCCCTTTATTTTCTTGCTGTTTTTGTTGTGCTCCATGGCTTTTTCCATGGCTTCAAAATCAAAACCATCGTGCTCCGGGAATTTCTGGTCTTCCGCGGCCACCAATGCAATCGGTAAATGTATTGATAACTGGTCTTCGTCTTTCCATTCGTAGGAAGCGCGGAAATCCCAATCTTTTTCCAGCCATGCGTCCACCTGGCGTCCGATCATAAAGCTCGATGTGACAGGATTGACCCAGCGCATCAGGATTACCTGTGATGTCGAAATCAAGATAAACAACAACGGCAACCATAGGAAAATTAAACGTAAAAATCTTCTTCCACGTGTACGGCGTGGCTTTGTTTTGGTCGCAGTCATAAAGATGGGTGACTCAATTCGCGCAAGCTTGCGTGGTCGTTGCGCCATGCTAAACCAGCACGGCCAATACACCAAGGCAGACCTCCAAGACGGTAGTACAAGAACGCTCACCCATACTGGCGAAACCGGCTAAAATGAGTGCATGACCGACAAGCAATACGATTCACTACATCGCTTCATGCTGGAGCGCGCAGGCGCACGCGGCGTTTGGGTACGCCTTGAGCACTCCTGGCAAGCCATACAGGCGCGTGCAAATTATCCTAGCGGCGTACTGCATCGCTTAGGTGAAACCTGCACTGCTGCCGCCCTGTTTACCGGACACATCAAAGTCGATGGCCGGCTGAGCGTTCAGTTGCGTGGCACCGGCGCATTGCGAACCTTGTTTGCCGAATGTACCGCCGAAGGCACAATTCGCGGTATTGCCCGTTATGAAGAACCAGTGCCTCTGGCACTCACACCCGGATCATTTGGTGCCGGTTCGCTACTGGCGATAACCATCGAAACGCTCGCACCTGGCGCGCGCGAACCGGTTCGCTATCAGGGCATTGTCGGGCTTGAAGCAGGTAGCCTTGCTGAAGCCTTCGAAAATTATTTTTTGCAATCCGAGCAACTACCAACCCATATCCTGCTGGCCGCGACTGAAACCCACACGGCCGGGTTACTGGTGCAGCAACTGCCCAATCAAGGCAATGATGATGACGCCTGGCAACGAATCTCGGCCTTGTTCGAAACACTCGGTAACGACGAACTTCTTAACACAAGTCATGAAACGATACTCTGGCGGCTATTTCATGAAGAAGGCGTTAAATTACTAGACCATAAAGATCTCGAATTTCGTTGTTCGTGCTCGCGATCACGAGTCGAAGACGTCATGCGCAGCCTTGGAATTGATGAAGCCCTTGCTTCGCTTGAGCAGGAAATTGCGACCGTTCATTGTGATTTCTGCGGACAAGCCTATGTTTTTACAAGGGAAAATATAGAAGCCCTGTTTTTTACCCCAGCTCCCAGCGCACCGGGTTCCAGTTTGCTGCAATAAATGGTTAAAATCCCGTAAAATGGTGTATGTTGAGGCATGGAACTTTTCGGGTTCCGAAATGCTCCAAAGCCACTCTTGAAAGGGGTTTTAACGTGAAAATGCGTCTGCTTGCCAGCTTGATCATTGCCGCCACGGCAACGATGGCGCATGCGCAAAATTCCGCAAAATCCCCGCTCATCGATCACAAAGCTCAGACCATGCTGCCGATCTGGAACACTTTGAACGGCAAGATGGAAGGGATCATGTTGCTGGACGCCGATTCCATCAGCTCAAATGGCAGCCGTACTGTTATCCGTCCTGCTAACTCATTGGCCGCACTGAATATTCCACTCACTTCCCAATTGAAATTCAGCAGTGCGCTTAGCCTATCCAATAATCCAGGGCTTGGCTTGGTTTGTAACGGACAGCCCGGATTATTCAATAGCTTGGGAAATTTGGCGCAAAACTGCCGCATCGGCGATCTGTTGAATCCGAATAATAACTTCGGTAGCTCCAGACCTGATTTGATTATGCAATCGCAGTTGCGCTACAAGAATTTCATGTTGGCTGCAGGCGGAAACTGGTCCCAGTTCAATTTCAATGCCTTCAATGGCAACGGCAAATCTTCCAACTCCGGCGTTAGCCCTCGCGTTACTACCGCGACTGTTCAACAGAAAGAAATCAGCTTGAACGGTGAAGTTTCTATTGGTCAAAAGACTTGGCTACATCTTGGCGGCACTCTTGCACAGGCAAGAATTATTCCTGCCTCACAACTTGCTGGCCGTGGCCTTATCCCTGATGAATGGCAGACAAATTCGATCAGCATTGGTGCGGGGCATGGTAATTTTGGCGGTGAAATAACCGGATCCGACATACAGATACCTGGACAATCCAATAGCTTCAAGACCGTAGGTGCCGGTGTCACCTGGAAAACCCCTTGGCGCGGTAAATTATCCGTTGGCGCTGACAACATCAACAGCTCTGGCAACAATCCATTCAAGAGCAATGACAATAACCCGCTGGATAATGGTGCGGTTCCATTCGTCAAATACGAAGTCGATCTCTAGTTCAAATATTGCTGGATGTACTCTTCGACATCCCACTTCAATAGCATTTCCATTCCCCCCAAATACTCCTGATAACGATGCCAGCCATTCAGATTGCGCTTGTGAATTGGCTCCCGCAATTGCACGGTACTTGCCGTGTTAGACATGAATTCACCGCCGCGTTTTTTTGCTTCATATGGTTGCAATGCCAATCCGCAGAACTCCTGTACGCGCTTTAATTCCGTAGTAGGCTGAGAGACAAGATTTTCATAGGCAACGTCAAGAATCCTGCCGGGTGCAATACTGTGCCAGTGCCCCATTAAACGTTTGTAGTTTTTATAGTGGTTAGCGCACTCTTCCTGGGTATAACTATAGGTGTAGTACAACGGACCAAAAATTTCCTTCAAATTAGAAAAGCAGACATCCATCGGATGCCTCGTCAAATTGATGATTTTGGCGTTCGGTAGCGCTTTCAAGATCAAGCCGGCATAGTTGAAATTACCCGGGTTCTTGTCGATAAAAAATGGTTTATTGCCAGCTTTCCATCCCGCCTTTTCTAAGTATCGCTGACCCAAGCGCAAAAAATCCATATCGGGAAGTGCTTGAAGAATATCCCTGTCGAATGGATTGCCTATTTTTTTATTCAACACAAACTGAATTTGACAGCGCATGACTTTAAGCTCGCCGCAGGCAGCAATACTGACATCGCCTGCCAACATTGATTCAAGCAGACTGGTACCAGAACGCGGCATGCCGATAACGAATATCGGCGTTGTATTGATGCCGGATATTGTATTAGTGGCAAATTTAAGATTTTGTGTAACCGCAATCAACTCATCGTAGGCACGAGTTTCCAATTCGCCGGAATAAAAAACCTCATTGCGCCTTAGCACTGACCCAGTTGAAAGATGTTCCCAAGCCTGATCGACCTGACCAAGACTGTCGAATTCTTTGAACAGGGCATAATGAAGATAAGGCAAATCAGCCGATGCGAACTGCTTGTTTGCAAATGCAGCCTTCAAGCGGTCTGTACGTGCTTTTGCGTCGCCGAACATAGATAACAACAGGTGCGGCGAGATGCTCTGGTTCTTGTATTCGGAAATGCTTTTCTCTAGCTCAATTTCCGAGCCTGCAAGATCGCCATCAAACATGTATATCATTCCACGCAACTCTGTCACCTGCGCAAGACTGACTCCGTGGATTTCAGCCAAGGCCAGCCACTCAAGCGCCTTCGTGTGGCTTTCCAACAATTGAAACTGTTTGGCAATGTCGGCAGCACCAGAAATATTTTCATCCCGATTAATCGAAATAAGGTCCATGCAGCTCAAAGCGGCCTGCTCTTCTCCCAAAAATGCCAATTGTGCACTTGTTGCCAGCACTTCGCGCCAATCACTCGATTCATGCACCAGCTTTCCGGCCATCAGTGCATATTGCACGGCTGATTGATATTTCCCGGACCTGTAGTACAGACCCGACATCATCACACGTGCTTCGATATTGAACTCATCTTCAAGCAGGCATTTTGCGCACTCGAATTGTGCGATATCGAACTCGCCCTGATTCATCAATTGCTTAATTTTGATCAGGCTGCTTTGTGTATTTTGCTGTGACATATTTACTGGTTTTTTTAAAGAGTTGGCAAAAAAAGCCGTACATGGCCCGCGCAATTACAACACGAAATGTCACATATTATGACGCAGCTGCCGCAGCATTAATCCGCTATTGATTTTCGATTGCTGCTTACACAAAAAACTATTACGCGTAATTGCCGGTTTGTCGACAAAAAAAACCGCGGCCATAAAGGCCGCGGTTTAAGTGAAACAGGTGTTACGCGTTGCTTAGAAATCTTGACGATACTGGGCGTACCAATAGGCACCACCAGGAATGTCATAAGCTGCATCGAAGCTATGCGCAAAGGTGTTGTTGGTAACGATTGGTGGTTCTTTACCAAATACGTTACGAGCACCGATTGCAATTTTTGCGTCCCAAGGAGCTTTCCAGCCCAATTGAACGTCATGTACTGCGTATTGACCGGTGTGATTCAAGCCGTCGCTGCCGTGTTGATTACAAACAGTGAAGCAGGTTTCAGTCAGGTCGGACACATAACGTGTGGTCCAGCTAGCACTCCAGTCACCCTTCGTCCAGCCGAGATCCAATTGTCCGCGGTATTCCCAGTTAGGCGTACCGTCGTAGTGTCCAACGGAGTCAACGCCATTGGCTTTGTTATCACGCACATAGGTCACGTCGAGTTTGGTGCGGAAATCGCCCCAAGCGGTATTGAAGTTATAACCAATACCCATGTCGGCGCCCGATACTTCCAACTTATTCAAGTTGAATGCAGTGGTTCTGACCAGCGACAGGTTACCAGCAGCATCACGATCGATGAACGAACAGAATGTTGGATCGGTACCGGTATAGCAGGCATTCAATACGAATTGTGAGCTACGAGCAGCCAATGCATCCTGTAATTTGATCTTCCAGATGTCCAGACTGACGTTGAAACCTTCGAGCCAGCTTGGGCTGTACACAAAACCATAGGTACGGTTATTACCAAATTCTGGGGTCAGGAATGGATTGCCGCCTGATTGCGCACGAATCTGCGTATTTGGCTGTAAGCCACCACCAGAGTTTGTGCCTGCACCTGGACCTGGAGCGCCGCTAAAGCCTAAACCTGGGTTCACGCCGTCAGCAACGCAACGGTTGTAAACGTTCACATCGGTGAAGAACGGACTTGCAGCACCGGTGCTTGAAGCAAAGCTACGGCATGGATCGCGAGCAACCGGGAAGCCTTCTGCTGCACCTGAGAACAGGTCATTGGCAGATGGTGCGCGGAAAGTTTCGCCCCAGTTAAAGCGGACCAACAAATCGTCAATTGGTTTCCACTTCATACCGAACTTCATATTGGTTGGTGAACCTGGATCGGACGTAACATTCACGCCACCGACTAAACCACCCGCTTTGTAATCAGATTTACGAACAGCCGCGCTGAATTCCAGTTCCTGGAAACCAGTTACGTCTTTCAGCACAGGAGCGACCAATTCCAAATAAAGTTCGTCAACCTTGGTGAAGCCTTTGGTAGGAGCCGAGAAGTTATTCGAGCTGCCGAAACCAGCAACCAATGCGTCTGGTTGATAGAAGATATGGTCTTGACGGGTTTCAAAACCAGCCGCAAAACCAAACATGCCGCCTGGTAATTCAAACAACTCACCGGAAATGTTACCGCTGTAGTTACGTGAAGTAATACCGGTTTGATCAACCAAGGTATAGGTGATATATGCAAGTGCAGCATCAACGTCAGCTTGGGTAACCGTGTAGGTACCGCCACCGGAACGAGGAACCACTGCACCTACACCGGCTGTTGGGCCGAGGGTAATACCAAATGGTACGCAGTTAACGATTGGGGCACCGAGTACACCGCAATGTAAACCGCCGGCATCAGCGTAGGATGGACCCACAGCGTTACGGAGGTTGTTCAAGTTGGTGTAGTTTTCGCCACGTTGGTCATATTGACCATCATTACGTTGAGCAACCAATTCCCAGTTGAATGCACGTTCGCCGAGCGAGAAGTTACCTTCCAGGCCAGCTTGCAAACCGAAAATGTCGAAGTCAAAGAAGTTGTGGCGTGGGCCAGCAATTGCCATACGGTAGTTAGCCGTCGTGATTGCAACACCGAACGGGTTGAAAATGCTGTTCGCAGCAATCGACATTTGCCAAGCGGCACCGTTAGCACCGCTGTTGGCGATGGTCAGTGGCACTGGGGCTAATTGTTGGTCAGAAGTACGTTTGGTGTAGCTACCGCGAACGAATGCCGAAACATTGTCTGTAATATCGAAGCTACCGGCTGCGAACACGTTGGTACGCTTGGCTGGCTGTTGCAGATAGTTGATCGGTGCGAAGTTGTAACGATCGGTACCTGGGCCTGCGTTTACAAACTGATGGAAGTCGGTGATTTGAATACCGTCGGCCAAGTTTGCACCGTGGTTGATAGCACGCGAACCGCCAACAATGCCTGCGCCGCTGAACGAACCATAGACGCCGGAACCGGAATAGCATGCACCAAGACCATAAATTTCATCGCAGAACACGGTTGGCGTGTTGGAGAGTTCACGGTCACCGGCAAAAATGCTTTCTTGCGAAGTGTGGCTCAAGCTGAATACGGTGTTGCTGCGTTCGCTTTTGGAACCGATGGTGATGTCGGCACCCTTACGTGCGCCGTCGCCTTTAGCTGTTTGACCGTAGTAAACACCCGCTTGGGCACCGTCATAGTCACGACGGGTAACGATATTGATAACGCCGGCGATCGCATCGGAACCATAAATGGCCGAGGCGCCGTCTTTCAGCACTTCAATGCGTTGGACAATGGCAACAGGAATTGTCGAGAAATCCACGGTACCGTCAATGTCGGTAACCCAACGACGACCGTCAACCAGAACCAAGGTGCGGCCTGCACCCAAGCCACGCAACGAAACTTGTTGCGAACCATCGCTACCGTTGGTTTGCGTAGTAACGGTGCTCAAGCCCGAGCCATCGCTCGAAGTGATGGTGTTCAGAATTTCGAATACGTTGTTCAAACCGGTACGTTCGATATCCGCACGCGTCAAGACTTGAACAGGCTGTGCGCCTTCTTCTTCGACTTGGCGCTTGATTTTCGAACCGACTACGAGAACTGAGTCGAGTTCCTTTGCTTCTTCGGGCTTGCTTTGTGCAAATGCCGAAGCAGTTGCCAAGGTAGCAGTGGCGCCGACAAATAATGCGAATTTAATCGCATTAGACAGCTGATTGATATTAGACATTTACTCTCTCTCCAACGTTAGAGTTACTGACTCTAAATGAGTTCTAGGATAAAGCCTCGGGGTATCTGTCCGGATTGGGCAGGTACCCTGGCTAAGCGAGCATAACGCAATTTTTACGTACTGCCAAACCCGTGAAGAGGGGGTAAAGCGTGCGTTAGTGCCCAAATCGAGAAATTGTCTGGTGCAAAAATTCTAATTTCAATATTTTTTCAATATTTACAGCAACTTACTTGAGTTCAATACTCACGTCACCGGACATTGTGTTCAGCTTTACCGAACCTTTGCCGTCTCCAAGACGGGCATTAAGACTCTGGCCGGGGCCATACTCTTCCTTAACAACTTTGCCAATTGCGCTCGAAATGTCACCACTGAAGCTTTCAACCTGAAATTGAGCAGAGCTTGCTTTTGGTAAGTTCAAACGTAGGCTGCCGCTTACGGAATCCATTTCAATACGGCCATCCTTGGCCAAACTGGTCGTGAAATGACCATCGCCCGAGACAGAGTTGAAGTGAAGCTGGTTTAAAGCCGGCGTATCGAGCTCTACATTGCCTGAAACAGTCTCGACCTCCAGGCGTCCATTGATATGACCAAGCATTTTGACATCGCCACTCACGCTATTGACCGTGACCTGCGAGCTGGTGAGTTTCAAACTGACATTGCCGCTGACACTTTCGACCGACAGCTTGCCCGGCGATGAAGCCAGCACGCTGCTGTCGCCACTTACACTATTGATGCTCATGCGCGGTGCAGCACTACCCTGCACATCAATATTGGCGCTGACAGCTTCCAGATCGAGGGCTGCCTTGATCGGCACCATGATTTCCAGTTGCGTGGCTTCTTTGGCACTAATGCCTCCGCCCCAATTGAACCAACCCTTTCGGTCCGGATACTTCACCTTGATGTGCAAACTGCGGGCATCGCCTTCAACAACCAATTTTTCGACACCTTCTCCCAGTGAACCGGTAATTTGCACTTTGGGTTCATTCCATACTCGCACCTTGATCAAACCGCTGACGTTTTCGACTTTGACTTCGCCGTCGGCATTCAAGGCACGCGTTTGGTTGATCGGCGTGGCCGCAAAGACAGTTGCAGGTCCCCAAAGGGCCGCCAGGCCAAATGTAAATATCAATGTTCTATAAGTTTTCATAAAAATCCTAGGTTAGATTGGAGGCCATCGCGCGCTGGGTAAGTTGCAAGCGTTGCAAGTAGGTGCGGCGCAACATGGGGATGAGGTAGGTTGATTGAGGGCTTTGATTCAATGCCTGTCGCAGCTTGCTGGCTGAATCATCCAGCAACCGGAGTTGCGTTTTGACTTCGGGAGCTAAATCGACGCTTGAAAATTCTTTCAGTGCCGCCTGGTATTCGGTATCCATGGCTTTAACTTCACTGGAAACCACTCGCGCCTTCAACGAATCGTTATTGCTTGACAGCTTTTGTGAAAACAAGGGCAAGGCAATTACCGCGACAAATGCGAGGCTCGCCGCCATCGCGAAACTCGACCAAATCCGGCGACCTTTCTTGCTCGGCGCGTTTTGGATATTTGCCTGGATTCCGCTCCATAAATCGCGATCAAAATCGCGCTCCTTAGGAAGCCCGCGCAACTGCAGACGAAGCTCTGCATCACTTAAGGTATTGATGGAATGATTAGTCACGATAGGCTCCCAATTTTTCTCTAAGCAAGGCACGGGCACGATGCAATTGCGCTTTTGAACTGCCGACCGCCATTTCGCAATGTTCTGCTATGGCTTCGTGAGTCCAACCTTCAATATCGAATAACACCAATACAGCACGGGCACGCGGCGGCAGGCTGGATACGGCACGTTCCAAATCCATCTGCATACGTGTTTGATGGCTGGCGGTATCACCTATTTTTTCGAATGCAAGAACGGCATCATTCTGTTCCAGATCTTCGGCACCTTTTCTGGTACGCAATTCCATCAATGCGATATTCACGGCCAAGCGATGCAGCCAGGTTGAAAAAGCACTTTCATAACGAAATGTCGGTAATGCCTGCCAGGCTTTGACGAAAGCTTCCTGCAAACAATCTTCGGCGCGCACCTGCTGGCCGCCGCACAAACGCCAAAGCACCGAAAACAGGCGTTTCGAATGTTTTCGATAAAGCTGCTCGAATGCTTTTTGATCACCATTGCTTGCGGCCCGCACCAAGACGAAATCGTCTTCGCGCGCATCCGGTAGCGATTCGGTCTGAAGGTAGTCGGTGGTCACGGCGGCATTTAGCATAAACGCTATGATGCACATCCG
Organism: Arenimonas sp.; assembly: GCA_039930825.1. Classification (GTDB taxonomy): domain Bacteria; phylum Pseudomonadota; class Gammaproteobacteria; order Xanthomonadales; family Xanthomonadaceae; genus Arenimonas. The sequence goes on along the minus strand of JBDTTC010000086.1, from coordinate 4,727 downwards.
CAGCCAATGGTTTAAAAGAAGCTGGCCGCCAGTTGCACAGTCTGTGCGTGAATATCGGCAATATGCTCTACCTGTGGACAGTAGCCGCCTGCCATGGAAATCGCTATCGGCAAGCCTGCGGTCTTGCAAGCCTGCATCACGAAACGGTCACGCTGGGCCAGGCCAGGCTTGGTCAACGACAAATAGCCGAGCCGGTCACCTTCGTAAGGGTCGGCACCGGCAAGATAAATGACGGCATCCGCTTCTGCACGTTCGATCGCAACAGGTAGGAAGTGGGCCAGCTTATCGAGATATTCGGCATCGCCAGTGTGGCTGCGCAGCGGCACATCCAGATCCGATGCAGGCTTGATCGCGGGATAGTTTTTTTCGGCATGCATCGAAAAAGTGAAAATACTATCGTCGTCCCTGCATAGTTCGGCGGTACCGTTGCCGTGATGCACATCGAGATCGACTATCAAGATATTTTTTGCGATATTTTTTTGCTGGGCATAGCGTGCTGCCACCACGCTGTCATTGAAAACGCAATAACCGCCACCGCGATCATACGCCGCGTGGTGGGTACCACCGGCAAGATTGACCGCGATCTTATCGCCGGTTATCGCCGATTCCAATGCCAACATCGTGGAACCGGAAGAGCGGCGCGAACGTTCGATCATTTGCAAAGACCACGGAAAACCGATGCGGCGCAGTTCCTGTTCGCTGGCATTACCGGTACTCATGCGCTGAATGTAATCGGGGCAATGCACTCTACTCAAATCAGCATCGGTTGCCGGCAACGGCTCGATCAATTCGATATTCCACGCCATTGCATTTTCTTTTACCCGTTCGTAAAGCAAACGGTATTTGTCCATTGGAAAGCTATGGCCTTCGGGCAAGGGCAAGACGAAGTGATGGCAGTAATAGGCTTTCATGAGACAGTTGAATATATCGTAGGAGCGCCTTCAGGCGCGACAAATCTGGCGTGATCTTTCGCGCCTGAAGGCGCTCCTACGGTTTGATGCTGGAATGCCTTATTACGCCAATTGCTTGGCAATCTTTTCCTGCTCGTCGAGCAAGGCTTTCGGGGTACGTTCGCCATAGCTTTGCAGGTATTCACCGATGGCTTCCATTTCTTCGTACCAGCCTTCGCGATTAACCTCGAGCAAGGCATTCAAGCTTTCTGCATCGAGATTCAAACCTTCGATGTTCAAATCTGCGGCATTCGGTAAATTACCAATGGGGGTTTCGTTTGCGGCAGCTTGGCCAGTCACGCGCTTCAACATCCATTCCAGTACGCGAAGATTATCGCCAAAGCCTGGCCAGATGAACTTGCCATCGCTACCTTTACGGAACCAATTGACGTGGAAAATTTTCGGCAGCTTCGCACCCGGTTTGTCGAAGCTCAGCCAGTGTGAAAAATAGTCGGCAAAGTTGTAACCGGCGAAGGGCTTCATCGCCATTGAGTCGCGACGGACGATGCCGACGGCACCCGTGGCAGCAGCAGTGGTTTCCGATGCCATCGAAGCGCCGACCATCACGCCGTGTGTCCAATTGCGGGCCTCAAATACCAACGGGACCAAAGATTCGCGACGACCGCCAAACACGATGGCCGACAAAGGCACCCCTTGTGCGTCTTCAGCCTTATCGGTGTAGCTCGCACATTGCTTGGCAGAAACGGTGAAACGGGAATTGGGATGTGCAGCAGGACCATTCGCTTTATCGTAATCACGACCTTGCCAATCTTTTACCGGCACGCCATCCGGCAAACCTTCCCACCAGGGTTGATTGTCGGCGGTCAAACCGACATTGGTAAAGATGGCATCACGATTCAACATCGCCAGGGCATTCGGATTCGTTTTTGCACTGGTGCCCGGCGCCACGCCGAAGAAACCGGCTTCAGGATTAATGGCATACAAACGGCCATCGGCACCTGGGCGCATCCAGCAGATATCATCACCGATTGTCCAGACTTTCCAGCCGTCTTGCTTGTAACCATCGGGCGGAATCAACATTGCGAGATTGGTTTTACCGCAGGCGCTCGGGAACGCCGCGGCAACGTAATGGGTTTCGCCTTTCGGATTTTCGATACCGACGATCAACATATGCTCGGCCAGCCAACCTTCGGTACGTGCCTGATAGGAAGCAATTCGCAACGCGTGACATTTTTTACCGAGCAATGCATTACCGCCGTAACCGGAACCGAAACTCTGGATCGAAAGTTCTTCAGGGAAATGCATGATGAAGCGACGGTCGGGATTCAAATCACCAATCGAATGCAGGCCCTTGACGAAGCTGCCTTCACGTTCGATGCGCTTCTGTGCGGCATCGCCCATGCGGGTCATGATGCGCATATTCGCGACTACATACGGGCTGTCGGTAATTTCCACTCCGCAACGTGCCAGTGGCGAATCAATCGGACCCATGCAATACGGCACGATGTACATCGTACGACCACGCATGCAACCGGCATACAGTTCGTCCATCTTGGCGTGGGCATCGGCAGGAGCCATCCAGTGATTATTGGAACCGGCATCTTCCTTGTTCGAGGTGCAGACGAAAGTCAGATGCTCAACGCGGGCAACATCGGAAGGACTGGAGCGATGCAAAAAACAATTGGGATGGGTTTCTTCATTGAGCTTGATCAAGTCACCGGTGGTCAGCATCAAATCGACCAGAGATTGGTATTCGGCTTCACTGCCGGTGCACCAGTGAATTTTCTCGGGCTGGGTCAAACGTGCAACAGATTCAACCCATTGGTTGAGGGCAGCAAGTGATGTGGACATTTGAAAAACTCTATAGCTAAGGGAAACCGATGGCTTGATCGCGGCGAACGCGGAGCTAAGCAATGTGACAATTGTAACCGCTCAGGAGCTCGGCTTGCGTCTCAGATTATCAAATAGATGCAGCGACCACCGTCGTTGCGCCAGCACCAGACTAACGCCAACTCGTTGATTTGTTGGTAAAACAGCGTCTTGCACCAACATGCTGTCGAATTCTTCAGCCGCTTCTTCAAGCCGCAAACCAATTTTGGCAGCCGAGGCCGGCGATACCATCCCGCTGAGCAATAATAAATGCTCGTTTTCGTTTAAAAATGGGCGGTTGAAAAACTCCGGCAACAGGCGCTTCAGGAAAAACCGCTCCATCGGCCCGTCTTTACGCCAGCGGAAATTACGGGCCGTTCTCAGGCGATAACGATTTTCAGGCAGCAGTTCGATCACACCGAGCCGATCAAGCTTGACTAGCACTCCTGTCCACTGGGGCTTGGTAAAATCGTACCGCGCCAATACATCGTCTTCTTTCCAGCGATTGAGCGTCAGATACAAGCCCAGAAGAAATGGCGGATTATCAACCAGCAGTTGTTCGGTTTCTTCACTCAATTCGGCTAACGGTGGTGGCCCGCCAGTCTTGGTTTCTGTCGCCAGCTCCGATAAGCCTACATCGAGAACAACGCAGATTTCTTCCAGCCGAGCCAAGCTGATGGCCTGTTGCGAGAACATCCGCTTTACGGCAGCCTCGCTGAGATCAAGCTGTTTGGCCAAGGCGGCATAAGTGATGCCCTGAGCTTTCAAAAGGCGCTTAAGTGCGGCAATTAATTCGATTCGAAGGCTCATGGGTAGCGTTTTTGAATACGTTAGAGAGAATAAGCCTAGCCTTTGTCTAATAAATTTGCGAGTTTTACCAATCGGGATAGCTTGGGGGACCTCGGAGGTCCCATGAAAAATACGCTACTCATCTCCCTACTTGTGATTGCACTACCGCTGCATGCCGAACCACAATCGGATACGCCGAGCCAGGCTTCTGCGATCTCTTTGGCGCCATCGGTGGAAGTGGCTGCAATTACCTTGAGCGCAATACCAGCTGGCTCACATTTAATCGTGAAAGCGATTCGGCCCGTCGGCGAATTGATTGAGGTTGTCGCGATTAGCGCCGCAACCGGGGTTTCGATTACCCTCACCGTCAGCGCCGCAGCCTTAAGGCTTACAGGAACCGTCATTGGCGGCACCTTGGTCGTTGCAACTGTCAGCGCCGGTTTTATATTGATGGCGGGAAGTGAAATGCTGGCCTTCATCCCGAATGAAGCCTGCCAGTCGCATATCCATCACCGGAAGCTTTCCCTATGAAGCGATTATTGATTTTTCTTGCGCTGGTTTTCCTGCAACCTGCCTTTGCAGGCACGCAATGCTCCGAAAAAATTGCCAGTCCGCAAGCTTTCGCAACTGCAGCAGAGTCAGCCCAACGCGTGCTCAAACAACTCGAAAAAAATCCAGCGTCGGTAGCGCTATTGGCAAGACACGGCACCAATCTGGATAAATACGGCCTGCACTATTCCCATGTCGGCTTCGTCGTCAGGAACCATCGTGATGGCCCTTGGACTGTCGTGCATTTATTAAACCAGTGCGGATCATCCCGCTCAGATATCTATGCACAAGGCCTGGTAAATTTTTTCATGGATGATCTGCAAAGCCAGGACGCACGCATCGTATGGTTGAAACCAGAACTGGCCGAACGCTTGTCCGTTTTACTGAACTCCCGGGCGACATCCGTGTTTGATCCAGACTACAGCGTGATTGCCCGTTACGATTCAAAGCAATACCAAAACTCTACCGCCTGGGTGTTGGATATGCTTTCGGCAGCGCAATTAGCGACCGCAAATTTTCCGCAACGCAGTAATGCGCAAGCGCTGGAAAAAGCCCAGGGCTTTACACCCGATGTGATTCACATCGATTATGCACAACGCATTCTGGGCG
>JBDTTC010000085.1:0-6745 GCA_039930825.1 Arenimonas sp. | reverse complement strand
AAGCCTATATCGTTGCCGCGACCCGCACCCCGGTCGGCAAAGCGCCGCGAGGCATGTTCCGTAATACTCGCCCCGACGAAATGCTGGCGCATGTACTGAAAGCCGTGTGTGCACAAGCACCTGGCATTGATACCAGCCGTATCGACGACGCCATCATTGGTTGCGCGATGCCGGAAGGCGAGCAAGGCATGAACGTTGCGCGTATCGGCCTGTTACTCGCCGGTCTGCCGAACGTGATTGCCGCGCAAACCATCAATCGTTTTTGCTCATCAGGCGTGCAAGCCGTTGCTTTGGCAGCTGATCGCATTCGTCTGGGCGAAGCCGATTTAATGTTGGCTGGCGGTACCGAAAGCATGAGCATGGTGCCGATGATGGGCAACAAGGTCGCAATGAGTCCAAAAGTATTCGAGAACGACAATATTGCGATTGCCTATGGCATGGGTATCACTGCCGAGAAAGTCGCATCGGAATGGAATGTCTCGCGTGAAGATCAGGATGCATTTGCGTTTGCTTCACATCAGAAAGCCATCGCAGCAATTGCAGCTGGTGAATTCACATCAGAGATTTCGCCCTATCAAATCATTTCCCGTCAGCCGGTTCTGGTCGGTAATACGGTGCAAATGCGTGAAGTCATTGCCATGAATGATGAAGGTCCACGCGCCGATTCTTCCATCGAAGGTTTGGCAAAATTGAAGCCGGTATTCCGTGCCGGTGGCAGTGTTACGGCCGGCAACTCATCGCAAATGTCGGACGGCGCTGGTGCCGTGTTGTTGGCATCCGAACAAGCGATTAAAGATTATGGTCTTACCCCGCTCGCTCGTCTTGTCAGCTTTTCGGTCGCCGGTGTACGCCCTGAAGTGATGGGCATTGGCCCGATTGCCGCGATTCCGAAAGCCTTGAAACAGGCCGGCCTGACGAAAGATCAACTGGACTGGATTGAATTGAACGAAGCATTTGCCGCACAGTCGCTCGCAGTTATTCGTGATTGCGGTCTGGATGCTTCGAAAGTTAATCCGCTGGGTGGTGCCATTGCCTTGGGCCACCCACTCGGTGCGACCGGTGCGATTCGAACTGCAACAATCGTTCACGGTATGAAACGCCGCAAACAAAAATACGGCATGGTCACCATGTGTATCGGCACCGGTATGGGTGCTGCAGGTATTTTCGAATCGCTGTAATCGCGGTTTGATTGAAATAGAAAACGGGCAATCAATGCCCGTTTTTTATTGCCCGCGATTCGAGTTTCCATTCAGAAACGAGTATTCGAAAATGTTTCGTAACATTGAACTTACCGATACTTTTTGCAGTCGATGACTTACGCAATTGATTCTAGCCCCCGATTGGATCAAAAAAATGAAAGTAAGCATTATAGTTACGACCTACAACTGGGAAAGTGCATTGAAATCAGCACTTGTCAGCATAGCCCGGCAAACGAAACTGCCTCATGAAGTCATCGTTGCTGATGATGGTTCGAAAGAATCAACCCGCGCCATGATTTTGGAAATGGCAAAAGACTATCCGGTTACCCTGAAACATAGCTGGCAGGAAGACACCGGCTTTCGTCTTGCCCGTTCGAGAAATCTCGCGATTGCCGCAGCAACCGGTGATTACATTATTATTCTTGATGGCGATATGGTCGTGGATCGCCATTTCGTCAAAGACCATATGCGTGCGGCCAAACGCGGTTTTTACGCACAAGGCAGCAGAATACTGATGCGTCGTACATCGACGGCTTTAAAACATCACCGAGCCCCGCACTTCTTCAGCAAGGGCATTGCAAAAAGACGTTACACCCTTCGTATTCCCTTACTTGCCAAGGTAATTTCAAAAGTGTCGGAAGGCACCAAAATGGCCAGTGTTAAAGCCTGCAATCAAGGCTGGTGGCGAAGAGACCTGCTCGACTTGAACGGCTTCGATGAACGCTTCATCGGTTGGGGGCGAGAAGACAAAGATATCGTGTCACGTGCTTATCGAATGGGTTTGAAACGCCGCGATATTCGATTCGCCGGACTTGCTACCCATATCTTCCATCCGGAAGCACAACGCGAAGGCACCAATCCCAATGACCTATGGTTCGCGGATAATTCAAATAGAAATGTGATTGCCTGCGAGTATGGAATTGATCGACACATCAAGCACTTCGAGAAAACCCCCTTGCCCGATTTGAGATCGCAAGCATCTGGTGCGCGATACGCGGAGCATGCCTGAATTTGCTTCTTTCAAATTCGGCCCAGGTCCAACATGAATAACATCGCAATCTATACAAAGCATCGAAGCCTAGCGTGATGCAGACAATATCTTAATTTGGAGGAAGCGTCGTTCGGGGGATTGCAAAAACAACTTCGCAATTTGTAAAAGCGTCGGGCCTGGGGATTACATAGACAACTTCGCAGTTTGTAAAAAGCGTCGGGCCGGGGCCCGGCCTACATGGTTTTAAGCAATTTGCCGCGCTTGTTGCTGATCATTTATTGTAGGCTTCAGGGCATCAAGATAGAAATTTAATTACGATGCGTTATCATGCATTTGTACGAATTAAATCGACTTGCCGCAAGACATTTCGTGAAGCAATATCTGCAACAGATGTTAGTTCATTGTCGAGCTTCAACTTTGCTTTTCTACGAAACCGGAGGCACCACCGGGCTGATGGTTGCCAAGCCATAGAATCCACAATCCATGAACACAGCTTCTTCCTACCAAAATGCCGGCGCAGTATTATTGCAAGGGCTTTTTTCGACTGAATTGACGGCTGCCTATGCCAATTTTATTGGGCGACGTGTTGTTGCGAATGCATCTTCTGCGCTGGCGCCACCCAGCGTAGGCAACAAGCTGTGTTATGAGGTGTCGGGTGCTCAGTGGCCGGCGTTAATGACTGTTTTGTGGGGCCTCACGCCAAAGATCGAGGCAGCGACCGGTGTTGAGTTGCTGCCTACTTATTGCTACTTCCGCACCTATCAGCAGGGTGATATTTGTCGCATCCACGCCGATCGACCGGCATGCGAGCACTCACTTTCGCTAACACTGGCCTATGCCGATGGCATTCCATGGTCTTTGGCGGTTGCAGATTCCAAGGTCAGTGAAGAACAACGCTACACCCAACGCGGCGATGAAGATTTTGGCCGCGAGCAATATCAGGAATTCCCGATGGCACCCGGTGATGCCGTGCTATATCGCGGCACCGATTATCGTCATGGCCGGCTTACGCCAAATCCCAATCGCTGGTCTGCGCACATATTTATGCATTGGGTTGATCGTAACGGGCCGTATCGTGACCAAGCCTTTGATGGTCAGGTTATGAGTGGCCCACAGGTGGATTACAAATTCCCTAAGTAATTAGATAGACACGACTCGATTGCAAATGTTCTGGGTTTTTGTGCCTGGTCTTTGTCTTGCAGGACTTGATGGATATAGTGTCAGTAATGTTTTTAAATTGACCCAGACAAATAAAAGCATCGGATTAGCGTGGTGATTTTAGGTGGAAAACGCTAATTGCGGCTAATTATCAACGAAGAAAATACTTGAGAGCTAGTTAAATTCCAGGTTGTCCTAGTTTTTCTTGTTTTTTATTTTGAGACAACATCAAAACCACCTTTTATCAGCGAGCGAGAGCCTCGCCTTTCTTGGCCCAGCCCATTAGCGGTCGTTCAATTGCATAATAACTGATAGCAGCCAGGCCAAAAGTAATTGCAAGGCACAATGCAAGTGCGACTATGCTTCCCGCCCTTCCCCAACCCCAGTCAGGTGGCCAATGCTCGTGAGAAAACTGTAGGACTGGGTAATGCCACAAATAAATCCCGAAGCTCAAGTTTCCGCACCAGATCATTAGAGGGTGCTTGAATATGTTCAATTTGTAAGGCCAGCCCAGAACCAAATAAACAGCAATGGCGACCAGAACTGCAAGCCATATTTCCCAAACCATCAATAGCGCACTTCCGCGCCAGTAAGTGGCTAGGTTTTCCCATTGCGCATATTCAAGCAAAAAATAGGCAGCGCTTAAAAAAATAAGCCAATAAGCCAATTTATTTTTTTGCACACTGATCGGAATGAAGGCCAAGGCAAAACCAGCAGCAAAAGTGAACAACACGCCAGGTAATGCACTCAGAACAAAAAGCACCTGACTCAGATCACGTCCTGGGTAGTACCACCTGACACCAAGACGCCATAGCAAGGTAGTCAGCAGGCAAAGCAAAACCACAAGCTTCCAGTTCCAGCGATGCTGAAGAAAAATGAGCAGCGGCAATACCAGATAGAACATCAATTCAATTGGCAGCGTCCACCAGACGCCATTGATTGGTTCCGACATTGTGGGCGGAAGATATATCCACAATGACGCATTTCTAATAAATTCCCATAATGAAATGGATTTAATTACCGGATAAAAAAAATTCGATATGGCAATAAGCAGGATTAGTTGAAACCAGACGGCAGGATAGATACGCAGAAAGCGGCGTTTCCAGAACTTGGCAATGGTTTCAGAAGTTAATGGGCGATGTAACCATTGGGTTGTCAGCAGATAGGCCGACAAGACGAAGAAAAGTGAAACTCCCTGCCCACCAACCGCAAGTGGCAGAGATAAATTCATCCATATCTTTGGACCGAAAGACATAGTAACGAGCCAGTTATTGATGGCAGGAAAAAAAAAACTCCAATGAAACATCAAAACCCACATTGCAGCAAATCCGCGCAATCCGTGCAGAGCCGGATTCAGTGGCACTATATTCGACATTAGGACATTTTCGTTCATTTCAATTTTCAACATTATAGCCCCGCGCTCGCCAAATCTGCCGCAGTATCGACCCCTTCTGAAAAGCCTCTGACAAGTTACCGACAGTAATTGAATCGCCCACTTCCAGTAGTCGTAGTTGCGCTGAAGCCTTGAGTAGATCCAGCTGTCCCATGGGAAATTGCATGAATATTTTCAAATAGCCTGCACGATAAGCATAGTTAAATCCTAGGTTGTTTTTAGCTTTTACATAAGAGGCATCAATGCTACCAGCAATAGAATAGTCAAAATCACGAAAGCAAGATTAATACATAGTCTGGGACAGGGACATAGTCTGGGACACGCATAGCATCAACAATCCCTGACAGCCAAATCAGATAATTCCTACATTTTCTAAGTCTCTGTCATCAGACACTGCTTGCATGACGCAAGCCCGCTCACAACTCGTTCCACTAGACAGTCCTGGTGTTTACCATTGCGTACAGCGTTGCGTGCGCCGTGCTTATCTGTGTGGTGAAGATCGTTATACCGGTCAAAGTTTCGAGCATCGGAAGACATGGGTCGAAGATCGTCTGTTATTGGTCGCAGAATGCTTTGCCGTCGCCATCCATGCGTATGCTGTGATGAGTAATCATCTACATGTCGTCTTGCAGCTTGAACCTTCAGCAACGCGGTCTTGGACGGATGCGGATGTCGCAGCTCGTTGGGTTCGCTTATTTCCACCACGTGAAGACACCGATGAAGCACGATCTTTGAAAGCACGCGCCTTAATTGCTAACCCAAACCGATTAACGCTTATTCGCCATCGCTTGGGTAATCTTTCATGGCTAATGAAATGCTTTGCCGAACCCATTTCTCGTAAAGCCAATCATGAAGATAGTTGCAAAGGCCGGTTCTGGGAAGGTCGTTTCAAGTCGCAAGTCTTGTGTGATGACAAAGCCTTGTTAGCGGCGATGGCCTATGTCGACCTTAACCCCATTCGAGCCGGTATGACTAAACGATTGGATCATTCGCGGCATACCAGTGTTTACAAACGTTTGAAAGACCTGAAGCAGCGGCCTTCCAAGTTAAACGAGAAAATGAAACCTATTGCAGGAACACTTGTCGCGTTTCTACCAATTCGTTTAGATGATTACATCGAACTGGTGCAATGGACTGGCAAGCAAGTACGTGATGATAAACGTGGCGCCATTCCGTCAAACGCTCCCAGTGTTTTGAAACGATTCGATAGCAAACCAGAGCGTTGGGCGACGCGTGTCAAAGCGATTGGTTCAGGCTATTGGCGCGTGGTCGGTGATGCACAGGACTTAATTGATTTAGCACAACGATTAAACCAGCAATGGTTGAAAGGGATTGGCACTGCGTTGTCGTTCCAAAAACGAAGCTGAGTGATCACAAGGAACCTGAGGCGCCTGAAAGGGAGAAAAGAGTGTGGGCGATGATTTTTTATTGATGCTTATAAAACAAAAGCACCGCGAAATAGGCGGTGCTTTTGAGTGAAAACGAGCAGTTACGGCTCAGCATCAATTAAGAAAAATCAGGAGAGCCAGTTAAATCCTTGGTTGTCCTTGTTTTTTGAAGGGAATTGGCACGGCATTGGCGTTCCAAAAACAAAGCTGAGTTATCACCGGGAAACTTATTCGCCCGAAAGGGAGAAATACGTGTGGGCGATGGTTTTTTATGAGTGCGATGAAAAAAAAAGCACCGCGAATTGGGCGGTGCTTTGTTATAAAAAATCATCAATTGGATTTGGAATGTATCGGGAAAATACAGGAGAGCCAGTTAAATCCTTGGTTGTCCTTGTTTCTTTGACATGCTGCGATATGCCGGGAATATCAAAGCGCGGAGGTCTAGCCATAAAAAATCCTGTTGTCGTTAGACAACAGGATCCGGATTGTCTGCAAACTGCTTTATCGGGAATGCAAAGATTTTTATGTAGGAAAAATCTGAAAATCTCCGATTAATGCACTCTGGGCTACCCCCAGTTTGACGGACACTTTAAAACAGAGACAATCTCTGTTGGAG
>JBDTTC010000084.1:0-3080 GCA_039930825.1 Arenimonas sp. | reverse complement strand
GGCCGATGAAACCTTTTCCTCGATTCTGGGGACTTTCAAGGAACCATTGAATGCATGGATTAACCCGGTGCTGGATGCCGTCACCAGCGCAGACGATTTCCTGCTGACCGATTTACGCAAGAAAAAAATGACGATTTACATCGGGATTCAGCCCAATAAGCTCGCCGAAAGTCGTTTGATCATCAATCTGTTTTTCAGCCAGTTGATCAATCTCAATACCAAGGAGTTGCCGAAAGCCAATCCGGCCTTGAAATACCAATGTCTGCTGTTGATGGACGAATTTACCTCGATCGGAAAAGTCGACATTATTTCTTCGGCGGTTTCCTATATGGCCGGCTATAACATTCGCTTGCTGCCGATTATCCAAAGTATGGCGCAGCTCGATGCCACCTACGGAAAAGATGTCTCGCGCACCATCATCACCAATCACGCATTGCAAATTATTTATGCACCGCGTGAGCAGCAAGACGCCAATGATTATTCCGAAATGCTCGGCTACACCACGGTCCGTAAGGAAAATATCAGTCGTGGTCGTGAATACACACGCAGTGAATCCGAAGAACGTCGTGCCTTGATGTTGCCGCAGGAGTTGAAGGCCATGGGTTTCGACAAGGAAGTATTTTTATATGAAGGCATTCCGCATCCGGTAATGTGCGACAAGATAAAGTATTACCAGGACAAGTATTTCACATCACGGTTATTGCCGAAGGTGGAAACACCGATGCTCAAGCTATGAAAGCAGGTTTAAATATTTTCCATATATTTGATTAAATTAAATTCTCAAGGAGGTGCGCATGCGCGTCGTTATCCGATTTATTGTTAGTCTATCAATCATAATAATTTCTTTATTTTCAATTTCAGGATGCCAGTCAGCCATGACAAACAACAATACAGCTACGCAGGAAAATCTGCCGTCTAATCAAGATATCAGCCGACCTTTTACTTTTAGAGGTCATAACTTCGGCGCTCATTGTTTCGACACGATTGGCTGCAAGGTTTTTTATGCAAATCGTTATGTGGTGCTCGATGAGGAAGATAGGAAGGCACCATCACCAAAAAATGCCGATTTTTATGTAAAACTTTCTGCTAGCGACCTCGATATTCCCAACTTTCCTTCACCTGCGGTCGTTAACTGGAAATCCAAAGACGGTACGTCGCATAAGGCCGAAGTAGATATAGCCAAAATCTTCAGTGACCACATCATCCGCCACAACGTGGCTAAAGAAGACTTGCCGACCGAAACCATTGCCACACTGGATAATCCCGATATCGTGCTTGTGGTGAATGATCGAACCATCAATGTTTACATGCGCGCAACGATGTATCTGAAAGACACGCCAACTCGAAAGCGGGCGCAGCGCGATGACATGATCCTGAGTTTCACTCAAACCTACTGAGGTGAATGTCATGGGCAACCCTTTTGGCTCCGGCTCCAGTGGCGATGAAAAAAAACCGGATGGTGTAACTACAGAGCCTGCGAATGGGCATGATTTGCAGAGTTACGTAGATGCCAGTCGGCAACTATCAGAGTTATCAGCTCCGGTGTTATTGAGTTCAGCAAATCCGCATGAGCGAATTTATATCGCTGCTTTTGATGGCACTGGTAATGACGTGTCCAAAGATGAAGCGTCAGGACACATGACCAATGTGGCGTTGATCAGGCGCCAGATACTTCAAGCCTATCCGAATACAGACGACCCTATTCGAGTTGGCTATGTTGAGGGGCCGGGTACACAAGACGGTTTTATTGCTCGAACATTCGATGGGGCGAGAGGTTATACCTATGAGCCTCGTCTGGAAAGAATGTACGAGCAATTGGAACGTCAGGCGGCACAGTGGTTAAAAGACGATCCCGACGCCCAGATACGGGTGGTGAGTATCGGATTTAGTCGAGGTGCCGAACAGGCGGCCGGTTTTAGTAGGCTGGTTGATGAGCGCGGAATTCAGGATGTTACGGGTATTCGCAGAACGCGTAATGATGACGGTGAGCGGGTTGTTGAGTACACCAGGCCCGCATTGGTAGCCCCAAACCAGGTAGTTCAAGCTGTTGGCTTGTTCGACCCCGTCGGCACCGGCGTACCGCGTGATTACGACCGGCGTTTACCGCCTTCGGTCATTTCAGGTTTTCAAATTACGGCTGAAGACGAGCGACGCAATCAATTTAAATCAACCAATATCATCGACCCCGGATTTCAGGAACGCAACCACTTTCTTAGTGTCACAGTGGGTGGCGCTCATAGTGATGTCGGCGGTAGCTATTTACTTAATGGGCTGGCCATTCGCAGTAATAATTTGATGACGGATTATCTGAATTCACTCAGTGAAAAACCCTTCCTGCAAAAGCAGGCTGTGCCGACAGATCCTGCAATGAACGTGGTGCATCATTCTGAAGAGCATCTATTTATTTATCGGACCAGTGACTTTGAAAAAAATGAGGGTCGCGTCCGAATTGAAGAAGTTGCACCCAGAAGCGTTGCCCGTACTGGCGTAGCCATAGACAACAAAGAACAACGAAACGATGCGATGGCGCAAGCATTTCAAGAACGCAGAGTCCCTATCGCCTCTGAAATCATCGTGCCAGCAAATCCTGCTCAGTCACAAATAAAACTCGACCCAACACAGCCCGCACACCCCGATCACGCCTTGTACCGCCAGGGTCAAGAGGCCGTCGGTAAGCTCGATCAAAGCATGGGGCGCGCACCCGATGCGGCTAGTGATCGCATGGCTGCAAGCCTTACCGTGCTTGCGAAACAGGAGGGTCTGCAACGAATTGATACTGTTGTGTTAAGTCGCAATACTGATGCTACAAAAGCCGGTGAGAACGTCATCGTCGTGCAAGGTAAACTCGATGACCCTTCGCATCTTCGCGCCCACATGAAAACGCAGACGGCGATAGAAACGACGGTAGCGGAGTCATTCAAGCAGCTTGATCAGGCGAATGGGCAACAAAAAACGGAGTCGATGCAACTGCAGAATCCACAGTCGACGCGTGATGTTCCGACCCTGCAAATCGCGTCGAGCATGCAAGAGGACCAGAGGCAATCGATAAGCCGATAGCGACATTGCTAAGCCCTTCATTA
>JBDTTC010000083.1:0-7723 GCA_039930825.1 Arenimonas sp. | reverse complement strand
GCCAACAAGGCCGCTACGCCGATCTGCCAACCGATTTACCCGAAGCCCTAGCCAAGGCACCGACGATTACCGGACACCCATCAAACCCACATCCCCTGACACGATATTCAGATTCCCCCTACATTTCTGATTATCCTTACTTGCCATAATGGGTCATGGCCACCGCTCGCTCCCTCTTCGTTTCCGATCACGCTTCTGGCAATTACCATTGCATATCGCGCTGCGTTCGTCGTGCGTGGCTATGCGGTATCGACCCGTATTCGAATGTCGATTACACGCACCGTAAAGTCTGGGTCGAACAACGCTTGCATCAAGTCGCCGCCTGTTTTGCTATCGGCATCTATGGCTATGCGGTGATGAGCAACCATTTGCATTTAGTTGTGCATGTGGACGTCGATGCCGCACAGCGTTGGTCCGACGACGAAGTCGCACAACGCTGGTGCCAGCTATTTCCGTGTCGCGATCAAGACAACGAGCAACGTCTGCAAAAATTACTAAAGAACTCACAGCGCATTGCATTGCTTCGACAGCGTCTGAGTTCTTTGTCTTGGTTAATGCGCTGCACTAACGAACCCATTGCCCGTGCCGCCAATGGTGAAGACCATTGCACAGGACGCTTTTGGGAAGGCCGCTTCAAATGCCAGGTACTTGCCGATGAACGTGCCGTTCTAGCCGCCATGGCCTACGTCGATTTGAACCCGATTCGTGCTGGTATGACACTGCGATTGGACCACAGCCATCACACCAGTATTCAACAAAGGGTTTTGCGTTGTCGAAGCAATGAAGCAAAAGCACAACAAGCCCTTAAGCCACTTATCGGAGTTGCACCGAAGCTCTCAATAAAACAGGGCCAATACATTGAATTAGTGCAGTGGACCGGCCAACAACTAAGGCCCGACAAGAAAGGCGCTATTCCAAAGAATGCACCCGCCGCATTAAATAAAACCGGTTGTAGTGCTACGAATTGGTCCACCCAAGTAAAAGCCGTCGGCTCAGGCTATTGGCGAATGATTGGTACGACAGAACAATTGATGGAAAAGGCCGAAGCCATCGGACAGCGTTGGCTTAAAGGTATTGGTATCACAAGGCAAATTCAGAAAGTCTGAAATGAAAGGTGCCCTGCTTCCCGGTGACGGGAGAAAGAAGTGTGGGCGATACAAATATAGTGGTTAGCAATCGCTAACAAAAATAGGGGCTTCGACACCGCTTTGCATGAAACCGACTAGCGGTCTCGAATCATGGGTGTCCAGGATTGTGTAAATGTATTGGCTAATCATTACAAGCAAAGATCGGCGCATCGACACCGCTAAGGATGAAACTACTTAGCAGTCTTGAATCGTGGGTGTCCAGGATAGTACTACTGCCAGCAGTTTTTTGAGCCTCGCATTCTCCGATTCCAGATCCCTTAGCCGCTTTGATTCTGGAACGGTCATGCCGCCAAATTTACTGCGCCATAAATAGTAACTGGCTTCCGAGAAGCCGTGCCGACGGCACAGTTCCTTGATCGCCATGCCTGATTCGGCTTCGCGTAAAAAGCCGATGATCTGTTCATCTGAAAAACGTTTTTTCATGTCCGGACTCCTGGTGGAATTATAGGGCCGGACTCTTAACTCAAGTGCTACTCAGGATGGGGGTCACGTCGCTACTTCCCGGTAACGGGAGAAAGAAGTGTGGGCGATATAAATTCATTGGCTAACCACCAAACACAAAAATCGTTAATTCGAACCTAATTAGGATGAAGCCGCTTAGCAGTTTCAGATAATGGGTGTCCAGTATTGTTGTTGCGATGCTTTTTGGGGATATTGAACGATGGTTTTGAATTAGCTCGCATGAAAGCACCGGAGAGCTAGGGAAATCGTTGGTTGTCCTTGTTTTTCCTTGGTTAAAGCTATTGGTTCGGGCTACTGGCGTGTTGTCGGTGAAGCAGAGGATTTGATGACATTGGCGCAACGTTTGAAGCAACGCTGGTTGAAAGGTATTGGCACGGCAATGGCCTTAGAAAAACAAAGCTAAGGCATGGAGGGGAAACGTACCGGCCCGAAAGGGAGAAATGTGTGTGAACGATGGTTTTTTCATGGCTTTGTAAAACAATAAAGCATCGCGAAATGGCGATGCTTTTTGGGGATATTGATCGATGGCGACGACTTAGCTAGCGTGGAAGCTGCGGAGAGCTAGGGAAATCCTTGGTTGTCCTTGTTTTTCCACCTTATCGCGTTGATCTATCTTGCCTGGTACTTAGCCATGACTATTGCGCTCTCTTGTGCTGAAAACAATGATAACAAAGTGGGTGTCCTTGTCTTTCTGAGGATTGTTCAAATGCTACTCAAAGTCTGTAGGCTTAAAGTCATCTTTTATGAACAATGGGGCTCCCCACCCTATTTCTCACCATGCTCCGAATTGCAAGCCAATCCCTTCGCTCCACACTTTCCGAAAACGTCCGTGCTTACCGCAAGCGTTATGGCTATTCGCAAGAGGAGCTTGCAGACCGATGCAACTTGCACCGCACCTATATTGGTTCGGTCGAGCGAGAAGAACGAAACGTCACCTTGAGCACACTGGAAGTACTAGCGAAGGCGCTTGGAGTTAGTGTTGCTCAACTTCTGACTCCTACGTCAGGGACGAAAAATGCCGCTAAAACCTGAAGAATATATCGCAAATCTGCGTAGTTCTGGTAAATCGATTTACGATGTTATCGATTCAATGGATGAAGATCACTACATTCCAATTGATGTGTTAGAAAAAATTTTGCATAGTGCTCTCGTCAACACTCCGATGAGCAATCTTGCTCCAAGGTCTCGCTCCAAGTTTGCGAAGATCAAAGTTTGTGAGGCATTGGGATATCCAATACCAAAATCATTTAAAAAAACCCAGCCTCGCTTCACAGGTCAGAACTTTGACACCTACAATCAACAAGCACTAAATCTTCAAATTTGGAATGAATTGATTGATCCAGAACGAAGATATGTATTAATTCGAATTAATGACGATGAAGTCATTTGCAGAGTTAAAGTAGTACTTGGTGTTGACCTGATTCCACTAGACAAAACAGGAAAGGTTACTACAAAGTTTCAGGCGAACCTCGACTCAAGGAGCCAAGCAAATCCTGAGCAGGTTACCAAAGACACATCGGGGCTTAGCCCTCTAGTCATTGATAATCCGATAATCCCCACCGAACGGAACCCCTCTCAGAATCCGATGGAAGGTGAACTTTTTTCGATTAAAGCACTTGGCGAAAAGCTGAAGCCTCTCATTGGACAATCCTTCGAAGATTCAGGACGCGTCCAAGATAGGAATAGAGGTGAAGGCCTTCACCGTTTGGTGTGCCAGACCCTTGGGTATCATATATATGGAGATTCAGGTCAGTTCCCGGACGTGCGACACCAACTATTGGAAGTAAAGCTTCAAACATCACCAACTATTGATTTAGGCCATGTACTCCCAACGAGTAAAGTGCCTATAGGAATGGGGTCCTTGAAAGGTTTTACTCCGCGACATTGCGATACTCGATACGCTGTGTTTTACGGTGAAATCCACGAAAACCACGTTCACTTGACCGATCTTCACTTGGTAACTGGAGAAACATTCTTCAGTCGATTCAGACAGTTTGGGGGATTGAAGATTAATGGTAAAAGGCAAATGCTATTACCAAAATCACTTTTTGATGAGTAAGCCGAACACCGACCAGATCATATTGTCGATCTGATTGGCAAGGTACGTAGCTTCGATACTTGGAGTCATATCGTAGAGTCTTTTCACATCGTTGATGATTTTAATTGATTCCTGCCTTACGGGATCAGGTAGTGGAAATAGTTCTACGTACTGAGTGATGAAACGACGCCGACCAGCATAAAGTTTGTTATTAAACTTATGGTCATAAAACGCTTCAATGAAGCTAGAGTTTGCAACTGCCAAAGCAAGCCATAGCAAGTCAGGGTCAGATCCATTCTCGGACCGTAACCAATAGCACTCGCCATTTACAACCCCTCCGTCATTGTCCATCCAAAATATTGGTTTCTCGCTGATGTCAGGGAATACTAGTTTCGGCTCTGACCAAGCGCTAGGATCTTGTGGAACCCAAAGCTCATACCAGTTTCGGCCAGCCTCGATTAGGTAGGTTCGTGATTCTAATTGTTCACGATGTTTTTCTAGGTAGGCTTCGGCACGAGGGTAATTACCCAGCTTCACCGCTGCACGACCGTTTGGAGTCGCTTCGTGAGGGTAAAGAATTTTTTTTCGATGCTTTACATTTTTAGGGACCAAAGCACGATAGCGTTGAGCACACTTCCGAGTAATTAGCGGACGTAGTAACTCAGGTTCCCCGCCAGGCAGTTGATCCCAATCGCTGCGAAGAAAAACTTTATCGGCAGTTGATTTCACACCAACCCTAATTTTTCCAATCGTTCGAAAAGTTGCCCATGTATTTTGTTCAACTTTCTTCAACCAAATATCTGAGGCCTCAGTGCCTATACGCCAAACTCCCGTAGGATTGGCTCCGTTGTCTAAGATGCCATGTCGAATATGGAAGCGTTTGCCACTTGGTAGCGAAACTACTGTACCGTCCGGTTCTTCAAGCGCACTAATTTCGTCGGCCACATCAGATACAGCAATGTCATTTGTTTCATAAATCGTACTGAATTTTGGTATAGCTCCACTACTACTATCTCGGCCATGTGCTATCAAAACCGCCGGCAGTACCGCAGCGCTAAACAATTTCGTGTCGCCCATATCCCAGAGATGCTCAACACGAAATCTCTCCAAAATAGCTTTGCGAACACTTTGACCAGACTTCGTTGTAAGAAAACGATTAGATGTTATTACGCCCGCTGTTCCGCTAGGAACAAGTACGTCCGCGATTGCCAACAGAAAGGCATAGTAAAGATCAACGCGCCCAGTTAGTCCAAATTGGTCAGCAAGGCTCTGGGCTTGGTCGGCCCCCATAATTTGCGTGCGAACATATGGTGGGTTAGCGATAATCAAATGGAATCCATCTAGATCATGCTTCGGACCATGACAATGCAGAAAGTTTCTGCACTCTGCGCGAACCGAAACAGAGGGGAAGCATTTTTTGAGACGTTCAAGAGTCGAAGCAATTGCTGTCTCATCAGTGTCAATAGCAATAACATCCACACGACTCAATACTGAAGAAGGGAGCGTCTTCAGCATCGCAACCAATAAAGCACCATCCCCGGATGCAGGATCCAAAAGTCTTATTCGCCCTGATTTTGGCAATGTCGCTGAACACATCATTTTTTGAGCAACAAAAAGCGCTAAACCCGAAGGCGTATATGTCGCACCTTCCAACTTGATCACTCCCATTTCGCTGTATCGACGGGGTGAACGTATAGGCGCTTTCGATTCGAACAGGCTACTCATAGTCATCATATTACCTCTTTCCAGTCTTTTCAGCCAGTGAATGCAAAGCCTTCACGAACATCTTTATGGTTTATCTGACAGCAGTCTCGCTAAATGATTTTGTTTTGTATCAAGAGCACAAACAATTATCTGGAAAAGCTCTCCAAAGTGAATCCTCTGAATATCTACATAGTCGAAAGATTCTGGACATTGTGCCTAAATGATAGAGGCAGTTATGTAGGGAATTACTTAAATTAATGTAGGAAATTCGGCATGGTTTTCCAGACGCTTGGCTCCGATCGGAAAACTACCTTATTGACTTAAACCGTCAAATCAATAATGTCTATGACTCCGATATTCTTCCGGAGCATTTCAGTAAATGACATCTTTGAGTTTTAATTCCTATGCATGGCAAGATTTGATTTTAAATCCACCCAATCTCACCCCCTGAGACGCCCCTCCCTCATAACAGTGCTTTCCCCCGAGCCCTGCCATGACCACCCAACCCGCCCTCGCCTTCCAAGCCACTCTACCCGCCCTGCCGTTAGACGAACGTAACACACCGTCTTTATCCAAACGCTTGAAGCACAAATACTCGGACAGAATCACCGGCACCATCTTCCTACCCGGCCAACAAGGCCGCTACGCCGATCTGCCAACCGATTTACCCGAAGCCCTAGCCAACGCTCTAAAAGCACGCGGCATCCATCAACTCTATTCGCATCAAGCCGAAGCCTGGCGTTCAATACAAAACGGCGAGCATGTAGTGGTAGTAACACCAACGGCATCGGGCAAGAGTCTTTGCTACACGCTGCCGGTGGTGGCCGGGGCGATGAGAAAACAATCGAAGGCTTTGTATCTGTTCCCGACCAAGGCGCTGGCGCAGGACCAGGTGGCGGATTTGCTGGAATTGAATCGTGCCGGGCAATTGGGCGTTAAGGCGTTCACCTTTGATGGCGATACGCCGGGCGATGCACGGGCGGCGGTGCGGCTGCATGGCGATATTGTGGTGAGCAACCCGGATATGTTGCATCAGGCGATTTTGCCGCACCACACGAAATGGGCGCAGTTTTTCGAGAACCTGCAGTACGTGGTGATTGATGAAATACACACGTATCGCGGCGTGTTCGGTTCGCATGTGGCCAATGTGCTGCGGCGGCTGAAACGCGTGTGCGCGTTCTATGGTGCGAACCCGCAATTTATTTTGTGCTCGGCCACCATTGGCAACCCGAAGGCGCATGCCGAAGCCTTGATCGAACATGAGGTGACCGCGATTACCCAAAGCGGCGCACCGACTGGCGACAAACAGGTGTTGTTATGGAACCCGCCGGTGGTGAACCCGGATTTGGGTTTGCGGGCATCGGCACGTTCGCAAAGCAATCGCATTGCGCGTTTGTCGATACGCGCCGGATTGAAAACGCTGGTGTTCGCACAATCGCGCACGATGGTGGAGGTACTGACCAAATATCTGAAAGACGTGTTCGACAATGACCCGCGCAAACCGGCACGCATTCGTGCGTATCGCGGTGGTTATTTGCCGACCGAACGCCGCGAAGCCGAGAAAGCCATGCGCGATGGTCGTATTGATGGAATTGTTAGCACGTCGGCATTGGAACTGGGCGTGGATATTGGCAGCCTGGACGTGGTGGTATTGAATGGCTACCCCGGTTCGGTGGCCGCGACCTGGCAACGCATTGGCCGTGCCGGACGACGACAGCAGGCGTCGCTGGGCATTTTGGTGGCGAGCAGTGATCCGCTGGATCAATACCTGATTCGGCATCCGGAATTTTTTTCAGATGCGTCGCCGGAACATGCGCGCATTCATTCCGATCAGGCGCTAATTCTTCTGGATCATATTCGTTGTGCGGCGTTTGAGTTGCCGTTTTTATCCGGCGAATTGTTCGGGCCGATTGATGCGGCACCGTATTTGGAAGTATTGGGCGAAAGCGGCGTGCTGCACCAGGAAGGCGAACGCTGGGAATGGATTGCCGATTCCTACCCGGCCAATGCGGTGAGTTTGCGTTCGGTGGCCGATGGCAATTTTGTGGTGGTGAACCGCACCGATGGCCGGCAGCAGATTATTGCCGAGGTCGATTTCTCATCGGCACCGCTTACGCTGTATGAAGGCGCGATCCATATGATTCAATCGACGCCCTACCAAGTGGAAAAACTCGACTGGGAAGGCCGCAAGGCTTACGTCACCCGCACGCATGTGGATTACTACACCGATGCGATTGATTACACCAAATTGAAAGTGCTGGAACGTTTTGACGGCGTGATTGCCGGTGCCGGCAATGCCAACCACGGCGAAGTGCATGTGGTGCGGCGCGTGTCGGGCTACAAGAAAATCCGCTACTACACCCACGAAAAC
>JBDTTC010000082.1:0-10079 GCA_039930825.1 Arenimonas sp. | reverse complement strand
GGACCGCGCCAATGCCGTACTCGCCAGTTGCGGACAAGCCATCGAAAATTTCGCCGAGCCCGGCTTCATGCCGCAAGCCGGCGACTTCGAAGACGTGGCGAA
Organism: Arenimonas sp.; assembly: GCA_039930825.1. Classification (GTDB taxonomy): domain Bacteria; phylum Pseudomonadota; class Gammaproteobacteria; order Xanthomonadales; family Xanthomonadaceae; genus Arenimonas. The sequence continues at coordinate 9,977 of JBDTTC010000082.1, read as the reverse complement.
AAAACTCTCGGCGCTGGGCTTTTTTGTCGCGCAACTGCAAAGCGGCACGGCCGACATCGACGCCATCCTCGAACCACCCGTTGCCGCTGTCCCCGTGCGAGAGGAAGCCGAAGTCGTCACACCCGCAGCCGCAGCACCGCCGTCCGCAGCCCAGGCGGAAGAATTCGCCGCCGAGGCTGCGCAGCCGGAATCCCTGTCCGGCAGCGAACAAGCCGCTGGCGAAGCGCTGCCGGACTTCGCAATGGAAGCCGCGCCCCCCGAACCCCCGCTCGAACCGCCCGCTCCGCCCATGGAAGCTCCGGCCCCGTCGGCCGAAGCCACGCGACTGGTCGATGCCAGCAAGGAAGTTGAATTACTCGGTAAATTTCCGGTGCCGGTTGAAGTCATTCCAATGGCACGCAGTTATGTCGCACGCGAAATAGTCGCACGAGGCGGGCAACCGGTTTGGCGTGAAGGCACAGTCACCGATAACGGCAACTGGATTCTGGATGTCCATAATTGGCAAATTATCGATCCCGTCGGCATGGAAGCCGACCTGAATCAAATCACTGGTGTTGTCTGCGTCGGACTGTTCGCGAAACGTTCCGCCGACATCGTAATTGTCGATGGTGTGCAGCGACAATAAATTTTTCGTAGGTCGGCCCTGGCCCGACGCTTTTTATTTGCAGCGAATTATTTACAGCGAAGCTCTTGTCGGGCCGGGGCCCGACCTACGCTTGCTGCTGTAATGCCGCCTGCTCCGCTGCCGCCTGACTTGCGGCTAGCATTCTGACCATCGCACCCAAACCACCATGCAGCGCATGTACGGTGTAGCCCAAGCCATTCAAGATAAAAGCTGCTGCCGCTGAGCGCTCGCCGGTATTGCAATACACCACCAAATGACTGCCGGTCGGCAATGCCATTGCGGCATCTTCGCGCAAGCGATACAAAGGGACATTCACCGCACCGTCAATGCCGCGCAGCGCATATTCCTCTGGCATGCGGACATCAAGAATAATCGCGCCATCTTTCACCAAGCGCGCCGCATCGGCCGGTAACACCCAATGCACCATCGGTGGCTTTAGCACCGCTTCGAAGTCTTCTTTCTTCAGTCGCATTAACCGACCGCCCTGCATCGTGCGAACCGTTGCATTGCGTGGCACATTGGCAAGCAGGGCATCTTCGCCAAAAATGTCGCCTTCGCGCAAATAGGCAACCACTTGTGGCGCGCCATCGAGATATTTGGAAACCGATGCAGTACCTTCGCGAATCACGTAAAAATAATCTGCCGCATCGCCTTCGCGCATGATGATCTCGCCAGGTAAAGCTTTGACTTCTTCAAAGCGCTGAAACATCTTTTCAATATTGCCGGTGGGTAGTTTCAAAAACGCATGGCTATTCAATAAACGAAATACCCAGGAATTGGCACCAGGCGCAGAGTCGAAATGTTTATAACTTTCACTACGACTGACCTGGTCCCAAGTAATGATTTTCTCCAGATAACGCCGGTCGAGACGCAGAATTTTAGCCGTACTTGAAATGACCTTTGCGGCAAAACGGCGCGGAATTGCATCATTTAAGGGATAACGTCCATGCTGGGCGCTGGCTACATGCGCAACTTTGCGGCCATCCGGATATTCGCACTGCAACTCACCTTCGAGTAGATAGACCGTGTCTTCATCCACGCTACCAGCTTCAAAAATATAATCGTGGCGTACATGTGACGTGACCACGGCATCTCGGCCAAGTTGGTCCCGAGTCTCGGTACGCAATGATTCCAAAGGAAATAGTTTGGCAAGATCTGAAGCGGACACCGGCATATGAATCTCCCTACAATTTGTTCAGTCTAGCCCTACTGGCGTTAAAAGCCGAGGGTTTTCAGTATTTCGCATTCTATTTTTTGGAGCAAGTCTCGTTCTGCAAAAAATTGCAAACTCCATGCAAACAAAAACCCCGCTCTTGAGCGGGGTTTTTGATGGATCCAGCGAAACCCGAAGGCTTCGGCAAAGCAGATTAACGCTTCGAGAACTGGGTCGCGCGGCGAGCTTTGTGCAGGCCGACTTTTTTACGTTCCACTTCACGGGCATCGCGGGTCATGAAACCGGCTTTGCGCAGCTCTGGCTTCAAGGTGTCGTTGTATTCAACCAGTGCACGAGCAATACCTAAACGGATAGCGCCGGCTTGGCCTGTAATACCGCCGCCTTCAACTGTGACGCTAACGTCGAACTTTTCCGTCATTTTGGTCAGTTCGAGTGGTTGGCGCACGATCATGCGGGAGGTTTCGCGACCAAAGAAGTCTTCAATCGAACGACCGTTGATAACGATTGTACCTTTACCCGAACGCAGGAAAACGCGTGCGGTGGAGGATTTGCGACGGCCGGTGCCGTAATTTTGCGAAGTTGCCATGTGTAATCCTAAGCCTTAAAAGTCCAGCACTTGCGGCTGCTGAGCGGTATGCGGATGGTTTGGACCTGCATAAACCTTGAGCTTGCTGTACATGGCACGACCCAGCGGATTCTTAGGCAACATGCCTTTGACGCCGGTTTCGATGACACGCTCAGGGTGCGCATTCATGGCTTGACCCAGGGTTTCGGACTTCATGTTGCCGATGTAACCGGTGAAACGGTAATACATCTTGTCTTGAAGCTTCTTGCCGGTCACGGTGATTTTGTCGGCATTGATTACAACCAAGTAATCACCGGTATCAACGTGCGGTGTGTAAACGGGTTTATGCTTGCCGCGTAAGCGACGAGCAAGTTCTGTGCACAAGCGACCGAGGGTTTTACCGCTGGCATCAACAACATACCAGTCTTGCTTAACAGTCTCAGCCTTGGCGCTAACGGTCATGTTCTTCATGACGGCTCCAAAGGAAAAATTGGGTGAATAAGAAGCGGAATTGTAACCAGCTAGCGCACTTAGCGCAAGCCCACCGGAGCTATAAAAACCAGCCGTGCTAGGATTTTGCTTATGGCAAAGCCCTTCTCACCCCCGAATACCGCTTCAGAGATGGCTTTATTGGCCGATCGTTGCGTCCAATGTGGTCTGTGTTTACCGCACTGCCCCACGTATCAACTGGATCGATCCGAAACCGAATCTCCGCGGGGCCGCATAGCTTATATGAAAGCATTGGCCTTGGGGCAGATAAATGCCACAGAGGCTGGAGACCACCATCTGGATCATTGTCTTGGGTGCCGGCGATGCGAATCCGCCTGCCCGGCCAACGTGGAATATGGCCGATTATTGAATTTGGCGCGCGTGCAGCAGTATTTACGCAAACCGCCGCCTTACCGGCAAAAATTGATGATTGATTTACTGGCGAAGCCAAAACTTTTGAAGATTGCCGGCATGCTGGGGCGGACTGCCGGATTCCTTCCAGTTTTGCCCGAAAAGGTAGCCCTATCTGACCGGCCAACATCAAATACAGGAAAAAAAATCGCCATTTTTACCGGCTGCATCGCCAACAGCTACGAAGCCGCGACCCGTCTGAATCTGCAATGCCTGCTCAATGCGCTCGGTTTTTCTGTCGAACCCATTATTTCGCAAACCTGCTGTGGCACAGCGGCATATCATCTGGGTGATACCGCGACAACCAATAGAATGAGTGACGCCAACAAGGCTGCATTTCGCGACAACATCACGGTATTAACCCTTGCTAGCGGCTGTCATGAACAACTCTCGCGTTGTCTGCAAAGCCAAAATAAAGTCATTGATGCACTCGATTTCATTTTTCAGCACTCAGCCAATCTGAAATTTAAGCCTTCAGGAAAGAGAATCAGCCTGCATATTCCCTGCAGCCAATCGACCGTAGTGAAAAGCGACAATGCCACTCGAAAATTGCTGGCAATGATTCCGGATCTTGATATTTTCGAACTACCGGATAAGGGCTGCTGCGGTGCGGCTGGCCTGCATATGCTAGCCGAGCCGGAGCGTGCCAATCGATTGCGCTCACCGCTGATTGAAAAAATTCACGAAGCCGATGTCACCGAATTGCTATCGTCCAATATCGGTTGTCGTTTACACATCGCCAATGGGCTTAAAATACCGGTGCAGCATCCGATTGATTTTCTGGCAGAGCATTTGGCATGAGCGAACGTCACTATAGCTTTTTTGACAAGGCCATTATTCAAGCGCAGCGTGCTTTAAGTACCAGCCTTGGAGATGCCTATGCAGAGCGGGATTATCCAGCCGAAAATACCTTGCACGGCATGCTGAACGATGACGAGCAACGTCACGCGGCCGGCCTAATGCGCATAAACCATACCGGCGAAGTTTGCGCGCAGGCGCTTTATGTAGGACAAGCTGCCGTTGCACGCGATGAAGTAACCCGTAAACAGTTGCTCGATGCCGCACAGGAAGAACAGGATCATCTTGCCTGGTGTGCAGATCGTTTGCGGGAACTTGACGCCAAACCGAGCATCTTCAATCCGATCTGGTATGCCGGCAGTTACACCATTGGCTTGGCTGCAGGATTGCGTGGCGACGGCTGGAATCTGGGCTTCGTGGTCGAAACCGAACGTCAGGTCGAAGCGCATCTGGAAGAACATCTTGAAACCTTGCCGCCATCCGATGCCCGCAGCCGGGTGATTCTGAAAAAGATGAAGGAAGACGAGGCGCGCCATGCCGAGCACGCCGAACAAGCCGGCGCACGCAAATTACCTCGGCCAATTCCGCGAATCATGGCCTTGACCTCATCGATCATGAAAGCCGTGGCGTACCGCATGTAGGGGCGCCTGCTCGCTGCGCCCGCTTTTTTGCTTGGCAGGCTTAGAATTCTCCGAAAAACAAGAGCGGGCGCAGCGAGCAGGCGCCCCTACAAAAAAACCGCCTTCCGGCGGTTTTTTGTTTCAAGCAAAGCAAATCAATCAATCAATCAAATTGCGACCATGAAACAGCTCGGCAATTTCACGGCGCAATTGCATTTCGATACGCTGACGATCCTTGAAGCTCAGGTTTTTGGCCTTCTCTTCAAACAAATACGTATCCAGATCGAAATCTTTCAAATGCATTTTGGTGTGGAACAAATTTTCCTGATAGACGTTCACATCGATCATTTCGTATTTTTCACGCGATGATTTCAACAGATAATCCTGAATCGAATTGATCTTGTGATCGATGTAATGTTTCTTGCCTTTCACGTCACGGGTGAAACCGCGTACACGGTAATCCATCACCACGATATCGGAGTCGAAACTGTCGATTAGATAATTCAATGCCTTCAACGGCGAAATAACACCGCAGGTTGCAACATCAATATCGGCTCGGAACGTGGCAATGCCGTTATGCGGATGCGTTTCCGGATAGGTATGCACCGTAATATGGCTTTTATCCAAATGCGCAACTACCGCATCGGAAATCAAATCCTTGCCAGCCGCTTTTTTATCGATTACCGGCTCTTCAGAAATCAAAATGGTCACCGAGGCACCTTGCGGATCGTAATCCTGACGCGCCACATTCAAGATATTCGCGCCGATGATATGCGCCACTTCGGTCAGAATTTGAGTCAGGCGTTCAGCATTGAACATTTCATCGATATATTCGATATAGCGCTGGCGCTGTTCTTCAGACACTGCATAGCAGATGTCGTAAATATTGAAACTCAAAGATTTTGTAAGGTTGTTGAAGCCTTGTAGACGTAAGCGCGGAAGCGGCTTGACCACGGCGGGGCCCTCCAGGGGCGAGTTGACTAAGGGGCGCATTATCGGACAAAAGCCTCGGCGGGGGAACCTTTTCAACTATTAACACTTAAACCGTTGCTGAGAACTGCATCACAGCCTAAGCTAAGAGACATATTTTTGACTGTGAGCGTTTATGACACCGCACCGCACAACTCTAAGCGCCGTCAAGGCATTTGCGCCTGTTCATAGCCCACTTGAACTCGATCCAGGTTCGCTAAGTCGCTTTCTGGACCACTGTCATCGTCGTAAACATGCTACGCGCAGCGATGTGTTCCGTCCTGGTGACTCTGCCAATACCTTGTATTACGTGATCAGCGGCTCACTGAGCGTGATCAGTGAGGAATCCGATGGTCGTGAGTTGGTACTCGGCTATATCAATGCCGGAGAGTTCATTGGTGAGATGGGCTTGTTTGTCGCCGCCGATCAACGTGAAGTTCTGCTGCGCACGCGTGTTCCATGCGAATTGGCCGAGCTGAGCTATGAACGCCTGCACCAGTTGTTCGAAGGTGCGCTTTCGGTTGAATGCCCACGTATTTTATATGCGATCGGCTCCCAGCTCTCGAAACGTCTGCTTGATACCTCGCGCAAGGCAAGCCGCCTGGCTTTCCTCGATGTGACAGGACGCATTACCCGCACCTTGGGCGATTTATGTCAGGAGCCCGATGCCATGTCGCATCCGCAAGGCACCCAAATCCGTGTTTCGCGCCAGGAAATTGCCCGTATCGTTGGTTGCTCGCGTGAAATGGCCGGCCGTGTCCTGAAGCAATTGCAGGAGCAGGGTCAACTTACCGCCCGCGGCAAAACCATTGTGGTGTTCGGAACCCGTTAATGGAACCCGGCTCAGCTTCTTCCAAAGCACAGGTCTATATTCGTCCTGCTGTTCTGGAGGATGCGCCGGGCATAGCGACCCTTCTGGTAGCACTAGGCTATCCTTGCAGTGCAGAAGAAGCCTTACTCAGACTGATGCAATTACGCGATGAGCCTGAGCAGCAATTATGGATTGCGCAGGAACACGGCGAAGCCATCGCCATGATCGCAATAGACATTCGTTACTACCTGCCCCTCGGTGCGAATACATGCCGGATTACCGCTCTTGTGGTGCTTGAGGCCTTTCAAGGTCGCGGCATCGGCAAACGCCTATTGCGAGAAGCAGAACAAAAAGCCCGTCAAGCCGGTGCTACCCGCATTGAATTGACCACTGCCATGCATCGCGAGCAAGCACATCTTTTTTATAAAGCATGCGGTTATGAAAATGCTTCCTTGCGTTTCGTGAAACGGCTTGGCGATGCATGAACAGACATGCGCCGGGGATATCCTGATATGCGCTTACGCACCAGAACTATTTCGCTGGTGTTCTTTTTTGTCGCTCTTTCAGCAGTGAGCCTGAGCTTGGCGGGGCGTTATTATTTATATCCGAAATTTATTCAACTGGAAGACGAGCAAGCCATTCGAAACGCAAATATCGGGCTCGAGCTTTTAAACAGCGAAGTCAACTTCATGGCGGAGCGGCCACCTGATTGGGGCTATTGGGACGATACCTTTGAATTCGTGAAAAACAGGAGCCCGGAGTACATCGTTTCCAATCTGGAGGCTGGATCCCAAATCAGTCTGCAAGCCAATCTGATCGCGATTTACGACCGACAAGGCAATAAAGTTTGGGCCCGTGCGATGCTGCTCGACAAGCAAGAAATAATTTCGCTTGATGAGTATGAATTGGAAAAGCTCCCGTTGAGCCACCCTATGCTCTCGCACGAAGATAGTCCGACAACGCGCGCGGGCATCATGAATTCTTCCTACGGCCCGATCTTCCTGGCATCTACACCGATATTGCACTCTGATAGAACCGGCACCAGCCAGGGCACTTTCATGTTCGGTCGTTTATTCAATCCCGAAAAAATCCGGCGTATTGCAACACAGGCGGGGCTTGAATTAAAACTGTCGCCTCATGTCATTAATGTTCCGGACCTGCGCCCGGTTTCAGCCAAAAAAGAATTTGCACGCCTGCAACATACGCCACTGATCATCTCGCGTATGCACGGACTAACGCAGGTAAAAACCACTTTGTTCAGCATAGATGACAAACCCATTATCGATATGCTGGTTTCGATGCCCTCGGACATTTCAAAGCGCGGCAGGAAAACCCTGGACGCCATCACGACAGCGATATTTCTCGCCGGGCTTTTCCTGAGCCTGGTGCTGACATACATGCTGAACCGCTCGGTGATCGCGCCGATCAGCCGCATTACCAAACACCTTGCACACATCGGCAATCAAGAAGATATTGATCCCCGCATCAAACTGGAACGTGACGACGAAATTGGTGATCTTGCCAACGAGTTTGACCAAATGCTGCAGCGCTTAAACGACACGCGCAAACGCCTGTTCCAGCAAAGTTATCAAACCGGGGCAAGTGAAATGGCGAGCGGCGTTATTCAGGACATTAACAAGAGCATCCAGCCACTTCGCGAAAACATGGAACTACCGATCAGCCTGCTCGACCGGAGCCATACCAGCACCAGCGCCAGCTTGATTCACGAACTGGCAGACACAAAGGTCGGCAACCATCGCTTTATCGAAATTACGCAACAATTACTGGATTTGAATAACGAACAAGCACTACTGCTGGCTGAAGCCCGAAGCGAAATGCGGCGGCTGCGGATTAATGTCGAAGACCTGCAGGAAGTGGTTTCCGATTACTCGAAATTCGTTTCACGGGCAACCGACAACGGTGTTGTTTCGGTCGCCAATCTGATCGATACCGCCTCGAAAAAATTGAACGTAGAAGAGCGAAAACTTCTAAAGTTTGATATCGACCATGCGGTTTATCGCGCTACCCCCGTGGCGGCATCACAAAACCTCCTGCAGCAAGTTATCAATGTCGTGATAGCGCATTTTGTCGACGCTGCCGAAAAGACCGGACCAACACCGCTGACTTTGCGTATCACCTGCCGCACCGAGTCATTACAAGGTAATACCCGGCTGCATTTCTGTTTCGATGATAATCGTCCACGCATGAGCACTGTCGAGTTCCAAGCGTACCTTGCAGATAACTGGACTGCTACGCAAGCTGCCAACGGCTTGGGTCTGGGTTTAGCCTGGGCAGAAACCGCAATTACTTCGATGCTCGGCACGCTTTCCGCCGAGCCATCACAATTACTGGATGGCGTTGCTATCCATCTCGTATTACCGCGAGCAAAAGTCGAAGAGCACTGATTACCATGTAGGACCGACGGCGGTCCTACATCATGCGAAAAACAATCCCGCTAATTCATCACCCGGACTTTCGGCACGCATAAACGTTTCGCCCACCAGAAATGCATTGACATCATGTTGGCGCATTAGCATTACGTCATCGCGAACCAGAATCCCGCTTTCGGTTACCAACAACCGGTCTTTCGGAACCATGTCTTTCATTGCAATGGTAGTTTCAAGGCTGACCTCGAATGTCCGCAGATTTCGATTATTAATTCCGATCAGTTGTGCATCAATTTGCAATGCCCGCTCGAGTTCTTCGACGTCGTGCACTTCCACCAGCACATCCATACCCAGGTCCATCGCCAGATTATTCAGATCGACCATTTGCGCATCGCCCAAAGCAGCCACGATCAGAAGAATGCAATCGGCCCCGAGTGCGCGTGCTTCATACACTTGGTATTCGTCAATCGTGAAATCTTTTCTTAGCACCGGCAATTCACAGGCGGCACGCGCTTGCTGAAGATAGTCATCGGCACCTTGGAAAAAATCGATGTCGGTCAACACTGATAAACAAGCTGCACCACCGTGCTCATAACTTTTCGCAATTTCAGCCGGATCGAAATTTTCTCGAATCACACCCTTGCTTGGGCTCGCCTTCTTGATTTCGGCAATGACAGCCGCATGGCCGGCGTCGATCTTGCGATGCAGTGCCGCTGTAAATCCGCGTGTAGCTGACTGCTGTTCGCACTGCGCCTTCAGTGCCGCCAATGAAACTGCTTCGGCACGCATTCGAATTTCTTCGGCCTTGCGCGTCAGTATTTTATTTAGGATATCGCTCATTTCATTCCTTGATTTCGTCTTTAATTACCGCACCGCCATAGGCTCGCTCAACCCTGGCGATTCGTAATTCAAAATGCTCATACCACTCATTGCGGCCACGTTCGCGTGCAAGGCTATGCTCGGCGTTACGTTTCCAGCCAAGGATATGTTCTTCAGTTTGCCAGTAGCTCACGGTGATTCCGAAGCCATCATTATCACGTACGCTTTCAACGCCGAGATAGCCCGGTTGCTGCGCGGCCAACTCGACCATGCGATCTGCTGTTGCTCCGTAACCTGCTTCTTCGGCTC
>JBDTTC010000081.1:0-6538 GCA_039930825.1 Arenimonas sp. | reverse complement strand
GTTCACCATTGGGAAAAACCAGCTTCATTCTCGCTCTCCTGCGAATTATTGAGGACCAAATCTCGGCCCTTACCCCGTATCTTATCTGTGCTTGAGCAAAATCGGCAGGGGGTAGCCCTTGCCCATTCATCCCAGCTTACACACACTGGCGGTATGGATACGATATTGCTACTAATGGTTCTGGCCATTCCGGCTGGTCTTTTCTGGTCTTCAGGCCGTTCTGCGGCTGAAATTGCACTACTTTACGGACATCGCGCCTGCCAACGGGCTGGCGTGCAGTGGCTCGATCAAAGTGCGCATATGATCGGCATTCGACTGCGCCGAGGCAGTAATGGCTGGCTGGGCTGGGAACGTAAATTCCGTTTCGAGTACTCGCACAACGGTGATGACCGCTATGCCGGCCATGTCGTTTTAATGGGTACCGAATTGGTGGGGCTGGTTGGGCCGATGCCGAAAGAAGACGAACGCATCGTGAGCCACCAATAGCAACGCATTCGCTATTTAGAACTATTTCACGACCCTTAAATGCGAAACATTCTTTTTGGGGCCTTCGGCATTGCTGTCGGGTGGATCCGGCATATCGTCCGGATTTTCTTCATGCATCATGATGCCATCATCGGGCAGCATCATGCCCTGCCCGGTTTCGAGTGCATAGATCGCAAGCACTGCGGCCATCGGAACAATCACGGACTGACTTACGCCGCCGAAACGTGCCATGAATCGAACTTCGCGATTATTCAGCTCTAGATGCGCGACAGCACGCGCCGCAACATTCAGCACCACACGTCCATCTTTTACTGCCGATCGCGGCACCTGAACGCCTTCACGGCTCGCATCCACAAGTAAATGCGCGGTCATATTGTTTTCGTTTATCCACTCATAAAGCGCCCGCAATAAATACGGCCGATTGGATGTCATAACGGGGGAAATGTTTTTATCAGACACTAATTCAACTCGCGCAATACTTTTTCTTCAGGGGTAAGACTACGCATAAAGCCCGGGTTACGGAATATACGCATACCATAATCATCAATGATTTTCAGATCCTTGTTCAGCTCAATGCCCAAACTAGGCAGTCGCCAAACTATGGGGGCCAAGGCACAATCAGCCAAACTCATTTCCGGATTCAGGAAGAATTTCGAAGCCTTGAACAAGGGCAAGGATTGCATCAACAATTCTTTCATCCGCTTGCGGCTCGCCTCAGCCTGCGATTTGGTACCTGATTGAATTGTTTGCACCTGCGGTACCCAGTCCTGCTCGATGCGTTGCATTGCAAGACGAATACGCGCGCGTGAAAGCGGATCTACCGGCATCAGCGGTGGATGCGGGTAACGTTCATCAAGATATTCGCTGATCACACCGGCTGAATACAGAACCAGATCGCGCTCAACCAAGGTCGGAACCGAATGGTAGGGATTCAAGTCAACAAGATCTTCAGGCGGGTTTCCGGGGTCAACTGGAATCAATTCGTAGCTGACACCCTTGGCCGCAAGTACCAGACGCACACGATGACAAACCACACAGTCACGAGCTGAAAACAAGCTTAGGGTATTGCGTAAACGAACACTGGTAACCATGGGCTTCCCTCATCAGCAACAGCGGCTGGCCCCCTGCCAACAACCCGAATGCTTACGTTGCCCCAAACAGCACAGCTTTCGCAAGCCTTTGTTACAAAAAGTAACGTTTACAGGCACGCCTAGTGTCAAAGATGCCGTTAAAGAGATATAAAAAAACCGCCGAACAATAAATTCGGCGGTTTGTTTTTTGAATCATGGCAAGAATTAGTGTACGTCGCGCCAGAACTCAACTTTCAGCAGATACGCCAGGAAGGTGAAGAAGGCCAAGAACAATACAACCCATACACCGGTCGATTCTCGCTTTGCAGCATTTGGTTCGCCAACATAGGTGAGGAATGCAGTGATGTCTTTGGCAACACGATCGAATTGTTCAGGTGTCATACGGGGCTTGGGCTGCTCTGACAATTCAAAGCCGATGATGCACTCACCTTTGTATTCACCCATTTCGCAGGACTCAGCTTCGCCTTTCTCATTTTTATGCTTGGGTTCGGTTTTGGCATGCTGCATGCCTTGCAGTTCCCACAATACATGCGGCATGGAAGCACCCGGGAAAACCGTGTTATTCCAGCCGGTAGGGCGTGATTCATCGACATAGAAAGAAGTCAGATAGTTGTAAATCCAGTCCGCACCTTCTTTCTTTGCACGTGCTTCAACGCTCAGATCTGGCGGTGCTTTGCCTAGCCATGCGCTTGCATCAGCTGCATTCATACCGGTATTCATGGTTTCGCCGATTTTTTGATCGTTATAGATCAGGTTTTGCTCGACTTGTTCGGTCGTCAAATCCAAATCTTCGGACAAACGTGAATAACGGTGAAAGCTGATCGCATGGCAGCCGGAGCAATAGCTCATATACAAAGAGGCACCGCGTTGCATGGCCGCCTTGTCGTCCAAATCCACTTGCGCGGATTTCATGTGCGGGCCGCCTTCACTTGCCAGCGCCAGCCCGGGAACAAATCCCGAGGCGAGCAACAGACTCAAAAATAAAAAACGAATCTTAGTCATGCATGGTCACCCGGTCAGGAACTGGTTTGGTCTCGCCGATGCGGCTCCACCAAGGCATAAAGATGAAGAAGCCAAAATAGAAAGCCGTCAGGATTTGCGCAGTCAATTTCTGTGCTGGACTACCCGATTGCATACCCAGCCAACCCAGTGTGATGAAAGAAATCGTGAATAGCGCAATCATGATTTTGCTGAACGAGCTGCGATGACGAATGGATTTCACCGGACTACGATCGAGCCATGGCAACAGGAACAGGATCAAGGTGGCTCCACCCATTACCAGCACGCCCCAGATTTGGGTTCCGAAGAATGACGGTATCGCACGCAACATTGCGTAGAAAGGCGTGAAGTACCAAACGGGTGCAATATGCGCAGGCGTTACCAGCGGATTCGCTGGTACGAAATTATCGTGTTCCAGGAAGAAGCCGCCAAACGTCGGCGCGAAGAATACGATAAAAGCCGCCAAAGTCAGGAAGAAGCCCGCACCAAACAGATCTTTGACCGTGTAATAAGGATGGAACGGAATCGCATCCAGATACTTGCCGGTTTCCTTGTTTTTGTACTTTTTAACATCCACGCCTTCAGGATTGTTCGACCCCACTTCGTGCAAGGCACCCAGATGCAAGACCACCAGTAACAAGATCACCAGCGGCATAGCGATTACGTGCAATGCAAAGAAACGATTGATGGTCGCATCGGAAACCAGATAGTCACCACGAATCCATTCGGTCAATTCCGGGCCAATCACCGGCACGGTACCAAACAGGTTAATGATCACCTGCGCACCCCAGTAGCTCATTTGACCCCATGGCAGGACATAGCCCATGAAGGCTTCCGCCATCAGTACCAGGAAGATCAACACGCCCAATAACCAGACCAATTCACGCGGTTTTTGGTATGAGCCGTAAATCAGGCCACGGAACATGTGGAAATAAACCGTGATGAAGAACAACGAAGCACCGGTCGAATGCATGTAACGAATTGTCGAACCGCCCGGCACATCACGCATGATGTATTCAACCGAGGCAAATGCTTCCGCTGCCGATGGCTTGAAGTGCATCGTCAGAAAAATACCGGTGACAATTTGATTAACCAGCACCAGCAGTGCGAGCGAACCGAAGTAATAAAAGAAATTGAAATTTTTCGGAGCGTAATACTCCGTCATGTGTTTTTTGTAAGCGGGAATCAAACCCGGCGTGCGGTCATTGAACCAAGTGGTTACACCTGCCACGGCTTTATCAATAGCATTCATCAAGCACCTCCTTCTGGCGGCACACCAATGACAAGATGAGTGTCATCGACAAAGTGGTACGGAGGCACTTTCAAATTCGCCGGGGCTGGAACGCCCTGAAATACACGACCGGCCAAATCAAAGCGCGATTGATGGCACGGGCAGTAAAAACCGCCTTTCCATTCCGAATCGTAGGCTTGCGGAACCATCTCGGGGATGTAATTTGGCGAACAGCCCAGATGCGTACAAATACCTACGATAACGGCAATATTGTCTTTGCCTTTGATCGTTCGCGTCGGGCTTTTAGCGAAAGCCGGTGTTTGGTCCGCATTATCGGAGTTCGGATCTACCAGACGATTGTTCAATGTTGCCAAACCCGCCAGCTGTTCTTTGGAGCGTTTGAAAATCCAAACCGGCTGCCCGCGCCAGGACACAATCATGCGCATGCCAGGTTCGTTATCAATCTTGCTGATATCCACATCCACGGGTGCGCCGGCGGTTTTGGCCCTTGCACTTGGTTGGAATGAACTTATGAAAGGAACAGAGGCCCCGACGACACCCATCGCACCAACGACACTGGTGGCAATAAGTAAATTACGACGAGAACTACTGACTTCTTCGTTGGCCATTAGGCGCTCCGATGCTGTCTAAAATGAAAGATAGATGCAGGTCAAACCCCGACCAGCAAGACGGCATATTGTAACGGATGGCCCAAGCAGGCGACAACGGATAAAACGGTAAAGCTCAATGTGAAACCCATCAAGCTGCTCAAAATGCCAAGTACGGCGGGATTATCGAGTCTCTTCTACAACACCTTGCGATAGCGCTCAGCTAATTGCCCGACTCGCGCCACATAAAGACGGGTCTCTTTGTAAGGTGGCACACCACCATATCGATCAACCGCACCTTCGCCGGAATTATAGGCTGCTGCTACCAAGGTCAAATCCTGCTGGTAACGCCGCATCAGCCAACTCAGGTACTGCACTCCGCCATTAATATTTTGTGCCGGATCGAAAGAATCGTTAACGCCAAAGCGCCTAGCCGTGGCTGGAATCAGCTGCATCAAGCCCTGGGCGCCCTTGTTCGATTGCACGTGCGGCCGGTAGGCCGACTCTGCGTGGATAATGGCGCGAACCACAGCCTCTTCGACACCATAGGCACGTGAAGCCGCTTTGATTTCAGCTGCATAGGCAGCCGTATTCAAACGCAAAGAGCCAAAACTGATTGATGATGACAGTCCGCAGGCATAGCAGGTCGGCTGGGAAAACACCGCGTATTCCGTTTTGATGGCAACAACATTGCCAACACCTTTTGGCCGATTGCTGCTGAAATTCTTTACCCCGTTCACATCAACATAGGAATAGGTGATCGATTGCGCCATCCGTAAAAATTTGGGCGCGTTATTGAGTTGCGCAGTCTGTTTGGGTGTATTTGCATTGATGATTGCTTCGGTGCTGGAAGCCTCTGGACTTCCCGATGAGGCGACATCGGTCCTTACCGAACTGGCCAAAACAGTTGGCGCTGGCTGACTGCTGCGGTATTCCTGCGGTGCGGTTTTCGCCACAACCACGCACTCGGAACCCGCAATTTTCTTGCTTGTGTAATTGGATATGCCATCACTACCTATACACCGGTACAAATTGCCAGCATGCGCGGTAGTCGCCCATCCGAACAACAATATAATGAGACTGAATGTACGCATAGGGCGGAGTTTCTGCCTATTTTTCATAAATTCCAAGTGTTTAGAACAGATTTATGATGGTTTAGACTCGGTTTGCGTCTAAAATACGCTCCCTTTCCTCCCGACCGGATTAATCGCCATGACCGGGATTCCCGCTGCTGGTAAATTGTTCATCAAAACCCACGGCTGCCAAATGAACGAGTACGACTCGGACAAAATGGCAGACGTACTCGCCGCCGAACACGGCCTGGAACTGACCGATAATGAGGCAGAAGCCGACGTTATCCTGGTCAATACCTGTTCGATTCGCGAAAAAGCTCAGGAAAAAGTCTTCAGCCAACTGGGGCGCTGGAAACAGCTAAAAAAAGACAAACCGAACCTCGTGATCGGCGTTGGTGGCTGCGTTGCTTCGCAGGAAGGCGAAGCGATTATCAAGCGCGCCCCTTATGTCGATCTCGTCTTTGGACCGCAAACTTTGCACCGTTTGCCGCAAATGATCGATGCCAAGCGTGAAACCGGATTGCCGCAAGTCGATATTTCTTTCCCGGAAATCGAAAAATTTGATCGCCTGCCCGAGCCTCGCGCCGACGGCCCGACTGCTTTCGTATCAATCATGGAAGGCTGCAGCAAATATTGTTCATTCTGCGTGGTGCCCTATACGCGTGGCGAAGAAGTTTCACGGCCGTTTGATGATGTCCTGTTGGAAGTTTCACAGCTCGCCGCCCAAGGCGTTCGCGAAGTGAATCTGCTTGGCCAAAACGTCAACGCCTATCGCGGCGGTATGTTTGAATCCGAGGATAAAGCCGATCTCGCTTTATTGATTCGTGCCATTGCGCAAATCGAAGGCATCGGCCGCATTCGCTACACCACATCGCATCCGATGGAATTCAGCGATTCGCTGATTGAAGCCCATCGCGATGTGCCAGAGTTGGCGTCGTTTTTACACCTGCCCGTACAATCGGGCTCTGATCGCATTCTAACGGCGATGAAACGTAATCACACCGCACTCGAATACAAAGCGAAGATCCGCAAGCTGCGTGAAGCCAAACC
>JBDTTC010000080.1:0-2135 GCA_039930825.1 Arenimonas sp. | reverse complement strand
TCTCGAAGAACATGCTTTCAGCCACGAATTATTGGCCGCTGATATCTCCGTCATTGCCCCCTTACTTATTCATGAGCAGACTTTGCATCACGATGAAGATTTGCGTTTCGCCCTGTTCCCGATGCAAGGCGGCCATTCACCCGAACCCGGCGACAAGGAAACCCTGATTCATATTGGGCGTGCATTAGGGCGACTGCATTCGGTCGGCGCATCGAAATCCTTCGTTCATCGCGAAAAACTCAGCATCGAGAACAAGGCCGAAGAACCGGTACATTATTTGCTAGCGGCACACTGGCTACCAAAGGAACTCGAAGATAATTTCATTGCACTCTGCGAGCAGCTTATCGATCAAATTGAGAATGCCTGGCAACGCGCCGGAAATTTCGAAACTTTGAGACTGCACGGTGATTGCCATCCCGGCAATTTATTATGGCGGAATGATTCGGTGCATTTCGTTGATCTTGATGATGCCCTCACCGGCCCGGCCATGCAGGATTTGTGGATGCTGTTGCATGGCACGCAAGAAACCCGTGCACAACAGCTTTCCTGGTTACTCGAGGGCTATGAAATTTTCCGCGCATTCAACCGCGCCGAACTGCATTTGATCGAAGCCCTGCGTGCCATGCGTATCATTCACTACCACGCCTGGATTGCGCGCCGCTGGCACGACCCCGCTTTCCCGGCTGCATTCCCCTGGTTTGAATCCTCGCGACATTGGGAAGGCGTGATCACGCAATTGCAGGAACAACTGGCGGTTATGCAGGAGCCGGTTTTAGTCTTGCGTTAATTCACTATAGCCCGATGCAGCGCAGCGTAATCCGGAAAAGTTCGGAGCAAGCGCTTACGCGGATTTCGCTGCACAGCTGCGGGCTATGATTGCCAATCATGACTTAACCCACTTTCTAAAAACCCCGGTTTGGGTTAAAAACCCTATACCAATTTACGCCATCTCGATATCGACGCATGGCATCCATGGAGTTGTTATGAAACCTCGCTTGTTATCGGCAATGTTATTCGCCGCTCTGGCCTCTGCGCCCGCCTTCGCTGCCGACTCACTAACTACTGTTCCCGGCGCCGATAAAATCGTTACCAAGACTTTGCCGAATGGTTTGAAAGTCGTGGTGTGGTCTGATCACGATATTCCCAATGTCGCTTTGTACAATTGGTACAAAGTCGGCAGTCGCAATGAATACGCCGGGATAACCGGTATTTCGCATTTCTTCGAACACATGATGTTCAACGGCACCAGCAAACGTAAGCCGGGTGAATTTGATCGCGTGATGGAAGCCAATGGTGGTGCGAACAATGCCTACACCAGTAGCGATGTCACGGTGTATCAGGATTGGTTTCCGCGCACGGCACTGGATCTGATTTTCGATCTGGAAGGCGACCGCATGGCGAATCTGGATTTCGATCCGAAAGTTGTCGAAAGCGAACGCGGCGTGGTGTATTCGGAACGACGTTCCTCTGTGGACAACAGCAATTTCGGCGCATTGATCGAACAAATCGATGCAACGGCTTTTACCGCGCATCCCTACCAAATTCCTACGGTTGGCTGGCCATCCGATATTGAAGGCTGGAAAGTCGATGACCTAAAAACTTATTACCACACCTATTACGCGCCCAATAATGCGGTGATGTTTGTCGTCGGCGATGTCGAACCAGACGAGATCTTCACCCTAGCCGAAAAATATCTCGGCAAGACACCGGCACAAGCTGCACCGCGTCCGGTCACGACAAAAGAACCCGAACAGCAAGGCGAACGCCGTGTGAATCTGGTACGCGAAGCCGAATCGCCTTTGCTGGTATTCGCCCACCATTCCATTAGCGGCAGTGATGCCGATGCGCCTGCAACCGAATTGCTGATGGCCATTTTGGCCGATGGCGATTCTTCGCGATTACATCAGCAATTGGTCGAACAGCAACAAATTGTTTTGGATGTTGGTCAGTCGCTCAATCTGGGCTTTGATCCGGGCCTGAGCTATCTTTATGTCACGCTGCCACCGAGCGGTGATCTGGATAAAGTTGAAAAAGCACTCGATGCCGAGTTGCAAAAAATCGCTACCGGCGGCGTGACGGATGCCGAATTGAATAAAGCGCGTACGCAAAAACTTGCCGACTTTTGGCGCGGCATG